>CAMWKY010000016.1 GCA_947174965.1 uncultured Ruminococcus sp.
ATAATGTGCAGATTTATCTGCTGTATTTATGGAGGTTTTTTTAATGTCACTGAAACTTAATACAAACTATCTGAATGACTTTATTAATGCTGATGAACTCGCTGGTATAAAACCGCAGGTTGAAGCAGCTGTAAAATCACTTCATGAAAAAACAGGTCTCGGAAATGATTTTCTCGGCTGGGTTAATCTTCCTACTGACTACGATAAGGAAGAATTTGCAAGAATAAAGGCTGCTGCTGAAAAAATAAAGAAAAATTCTGATATTCTTATTGTTATCGGAATAGGCGGTTCATATCTTAGTGCAAGAGCTGCAATTGAACTTCTTAAATCTACTCTTTATAACAATGTGAAAAAGGATACACCTGATATTTATTATGTCGGCAACAGCATCAACCCTACATATCTTAATACTGTTATTGAACTTTGCAAGGACAAGGATTTTTCTGTAAACGTAATTTCAAAGTCAGGTACAACAACAGAGCCGGCACTTGCTTTCCGTATATTTAAGAAAATGGTTGAGGATAAATACGGCAAGGAAGAAGCTAAAAACCGTATCTTTGCTACAACAGACAAAGCAAGAGGTACACTCAAGAGTCTTTCAGATACAGAGGGCTATGAAACATTTGTTATTCCTGATGATGTCGGCGGACGTTTCTCTGTTCTTACAGCTGTAGGACTTCTCCCGATTGCTGTAGCTGGTTGTGATATTGATGCACTTATGAAAGGTGCTGCAAAGGCACAGGCTGATTATTGTGCAGATTTTGACAACAATGACTGCTATAAATATGCTGCTATCAGAAATATCCTCTACAGAAAAGGCAAGTCAGTTGAAATGCTCGTTTCATATGACCCTAACTTTGTTATGATGTCTGAATGGTATAAACAGCTTTTCGGTGAGAGCGAAGGAAAGGACAACAAGGGTATTTTCCCGTCAGCAGTTACTTTCTCAACAGACTTACACTCAATGGGTCAGTATATTCAGGACGGCGCAAGAATTATGTTTGAAACTGTTGTTGACATAAAGAATCCGAAGACAGACCTTTTCCTTGAAACAGATGCAGAAAATCTTGATGGACTTAACTTCCTCACAAATCAGAATATGTCCGTTGTAAACCGCAAGGCTTTTGAAGGAACTGTTCTTGCACATACAGAGGGCGGTGTTCCTAACATTATCCTTGAACTTGACGACACAACAGAAGAAAGCGTCGGCTACATGATTTACTTCTTTGAAAAGGCTTGTGCTGTTTCGGGCTATGTTCTTGGTGTAAACCCATTCAATCAGCCAGGTGTTGAGAGTTATAAGTCAAATATGTTTGCACTTCTCGGCAAACCAGGTTATGAGGGTGCAAAGGCTGAACTTGAAGCAAAACTCGGTTAATCCGATTTGCAATAAATTAACAAATAATACTGTCTTTATTAAAGACAGAAAGGAGAAAAAATAATGATTAAGCTTATTCCGGGTAAAAAGGGTACAGGCAAAACAAAGATTCTTATTGACCATATCAATGAGGCTTCAAAGTCCTCAAACGGTAGTGTTGTATGTGTTGAAAAAGGTTCAACTGTAAGATATTCTATCAGCCGTAAAGTAAGATGGTGCGATACAGAGTATTATAAAGTTGAGGGATATGACGCATTTTATGGCTTTATTGCTGGACTTCTCGCAAGCAACTATGATATTACTGACATCTATGTTGACGGCATCTTCAAAATCGGTGGCAGAGATTACAATGCTTTCGGTGAAATGCTTGAAAAATTAGACAAGCTTACAGCAGACGACTCTACTGTTACATTCACTGTTTCTGCTGATGTCAGCGAACTTACAGAAAACGTAAAACAGTTTATCAAGTAATTTTTTGAAAAATTCTCAATTAGCTATTGACATATCAAGTCAATTGGTGTATAATTAGGATTGTAATGCTCTTAAAGGAAATTTTTTGTTATGAAGATTAATTTAAAACAACTTTTCAGTATCACGGGGGAGTCTAAAGATATTGATTATAAAATTGAAGTGGACGAGCTTTCGGAAATCAAAGGCTGTATTTTCAGTACGCCTGTTTCTGTAAAAGGCAGAATCTATAACAAAGCGGACGTTGTATATTTGAAATTTTCGCTTGATTTTGCTATGCTTATAACCTGTGACAGATGCTTGAAAGAAATGATGAGAGATTATCATTTTGACTGCGAGCATATTGTTGTTCCTTATGTCAGCGGTGATAATGATGAATATATCGTTGCAGACGGTGAGAGCATTGAACTGAATGAAATTGCAGTGACTGATTTGCTTTTGCAGTTACCCACAAAAAATCTCTGCAAAGACGACTGTAAGGGATTGTGTATGGTTTGTGGCTGTGATTTAAACGAATCAACCTGCGAACATCAAACATCTGAGTTGTGAAACTCGTTAATTAAGGAGGTGCAAAAATGGCTGTACCAAAGAGAAAAACTTCCAAAGCAAGACGTGACAAAAGACGTTCATCTGTATGGAAGCTTGATACACCCGCAATGTCCAAATGCGATAACTGCGGTGCTTTCAAAGCTCCGCATAAGGTTTGCAAGAACTGCGGATTCTATAAGGGCGTAAAGGTTCTTAACCTCGACGCTGAATAATCGGCTGATTTCCGATACATGAGGAGGAGAGGAGGTTATAACTTTCTCTCCTTTTTATTATTATAGGAGTAGAATATGATTAAAATAAAAAGTGTTGCAACAGGTTCTCCTGCTTTTATAGTCGGAATTAGAGAGGGCGATTTGCTGGCAGAAATCAACGGACACGAAATAAAAGACGTTATCGACTATATGTACTATGCAAGTGATGAAAATTTAATACTTGAAATTATCAGAAACGGTGAAAAACTCACTTTCAGCATTGAAAAAGACGAATACGACGATTTAGGCATAGAATCAGATACTTTTCTTATGGATAAGAAACAAAGATGCAGTAATAAGTGCGTTTTCTGTTTTATCGACCAGATGCCCCCGAATATGCGTGAAACACTTTATTTCAAAGATGATGATGCAAGACTTTCTTTTCTACAGGGAAATTATGTTACACTGACAAATCTTGAACAGGCAGATATTGACAGAATAATCGAAATGAAACTGAATATCAATGTATCAGTCCATACGACAAATCCTGAACTGCGTGTGAAGATGATGAAAAATAAATTTGCAGGCGAAAAACTTAAATATCTTAAACAGATGACAGACGGCGGTATCAGGCTTAATTGTCAGATAGTCTGCTGTCCTGACTTGAACGACGACAGCGAACTTGAACGCACACTTACTGATTTAGGAAATCTTATGCCGAATATTGACAGTATTGCTGTTGTCCCTGTCGGAGTTACAAAATACCGTGAGGGGCTTTATCCGCTGACTTGTTTTGACAAAGACGGCGCAGGGAAAACTATTGACATTATCGAATCATATCAGAATATTTTCCGTGAAAAGTATGGCAGACGTGTAGTATTTCCGTCGGACGAATTTTTTATTACCGCAAAACGTGAGTTGCCTGAAGCTGAATATTATGAAGATTATCCACAGTACGAAAACGGCGTGGGAATGATTCGTTCGCTTATTGATGAGTTTACAGATGCACTTGAATCGGCTGAATATACGGGCGGTGAACGTCATATATCAATGGCAACAGGCTATATCGCCTATGAAACTATGTGCAGACTTGCAAAAATGGCAGAAGATAAATTTCCGGAGCTGAAATGCGATGTATATCGTATACGCAACGATTTTTTCGGTGAGACTATTACCGTAACAGGACTTATTACAGCGCAGGATTTAATTGCACAGCTTAAAGGAAAAAATATTGGCAGTGAGTTGCTTATATCGTCATCAATGCTTATGCGTGACAGTGAAATTTTTCTTGATGATTTGACAGTGACGGACGTTGAAAATGAACTGAATGTAAAAATAAGAAGCACGGATAATGACGGATATGGACTTCTTGATACTATTATCGGAATAAATTAAAATATATAATGAGAGGAGAATCTAAAATGGCATTACCAATAGTTGCGGTTGTGGGTCGTCCAAACGTGGGCAAATCCACACTTTTCAATAAACTTATCGGGCAAAGACTGTCTATTGTTGAAGATACACCGGGTGTTACAAGAGACAGAATCTATTCTAAATGCGAATGGCGTGGCAAAGAGTTTATGGTTGTCGATACGGGCGGTATCGAGCCTGATAGTGATGATGTTATTCTTTCGCAGATGCGCAGACAGTCTGAACTTGCTATAGAAAAAGCTGATGTAATAATTCTTGTGACTGATATAAGATGTGGTGTTACTGCTGATGACTATGCGGTTGCAGATATGTTGCAGAAAAGCGGAAAACCGGTTATATTATGTGTAAATAAGGTTGACAGTCTCGGCGAACCGCCTCTTGAACTCTATGAGTTCTATAATCTCGGACTTGGCGACCCTTACCCTGTTTCGTCCGTACATGGTCACGGCACAGGTGATATGCTTGACGAAGTTTACAAGTATCTCCCGAACGGTGAGGAGCAGAAATATGATGATGATTATATAAAAGTTGCTGTAATCGGCAAGCCAAATGCGGGCAAATCGTCACTTATCAATAAAATTGCAGGCGAGGAGCGTGTAATTGTCTCTGATATTGCAGGAACTACACGAGATTCAACAGATACTGTAATCGAAAATGAATACGGCAAGTTTGTATTTATAGATACAGCAGGCATACGCAAAAAATCAAAAGTCACCGAAAAAGTGGAGCATTTCAGTGTACTGCGTGCATATATGGCGGTAGACCGTGCAGATGTATGTGTAATAATGCTTGATGCTACAGAGGGATTTACTGAACAGGACTCAAAAGTTGCAGGATATGCACATGAACAGGGAAAAGCTTGTGTTGTTGCAGTCAATAAGTGGGATTTGATTGAAAAAAATGACAGGACTATGCAGGAGTTCCGCACAAAGCTTGAAAATGATTTCAGCTTTATGTCGTATGTTCCGTTTGTGTTCATATCTGCAAAAACAGGACAGAGAATAGACAAGCTGTATGAGCTGATTAAATATACAAACGAACAGAACAGTATGAGAATATCAACAGGAATGTTAAATGATGTTCTTGCATATGCTACTACAAGAGTACAGCCACCATCAGACAAAGGCAGACGACTTAAAATTTACTATATGACACAACCGTCAACAAAACCGCCTACTTTTGTAACTTTTGTAAATAAAGCTGATTTATTCCATTTCTCTTACAAAAGATACATCGAAAATCAGATTCGCTCAACATTCGGACTTGAGGGAACATCTGTACGTTTTATTGTACGTGAAAGAGGAGGGAATGATAAATAATGAAAATTTTACTTGCAATTTTACTTTCGGTTTTACTGGGTTATTTTCTGGGAAGTCTCAATTTTGCTATAATTGTTGTCAGGCTTATGAAAGGCAAGGACATTCGCACAATGGGAAGCAAAAATGCAGGACTTACAAATACATTGCGCTGTTGTGGAAAATCATGTGCTTTGCTTACACTTATAGGCGATTTAGGAAAAGGTGTTCTCGCTGTGTGGCTTTCAAGACTTATTGCACTTAAACTTGAAGCAGGCATACAGCCTGACAATGACGTGCTTTATATAGGATTTATTGCTGGATTCTTTGCAATTATCGGGCATATTTATCCTATATATTACAATTTCAAAGGCGGAAAAGGTGTTCTTGTCGGAGTTTCGGCATTTCTTATAATTGAGCCACGAGTTTTCCTTGCATTGATTATTATTTTTGCTGTTATGCTTGCACTGTCGAAATATGTTTCGCTTGCATCAATCATAGCAACAGCTTATTGTCCGCTTGCAATATTCCTCATGTCGCTTATTGTTGACAATAATACATTTATAAGAAGTATTATCTATACACTTATGAGTATTCCAATGGCAATAGTTATAATATATATGCATCGCAGTAATATTGAACGTCTCAAAAATGGAACAGAATCAAAGTTTACATTTAAATCAAAAGCAAAATAGTGACATAAGGAGGGGTATTCAATGGCTGATATTGTTATTCTCGGTTCAGGCGGTTTCGGATTGAGTCTGGCGGTTTCCGCATCAAAAAAAGGCAGACACAATATAACAGTATGGTCTAAATTTCAGCAGGAAATTGACGATATAAAGGCAAACGGTGAACATATACAAAAACTTCCCGGAGTTAAAATTCCGGCTGAAATCAATCTTACAAGTGATATTTCATGTGTAAAGGGCTGTGATATTCTTATTCTTGGTATTCCGTCAAGCTTTGCACGTTCAGTCGCTCAGCTTGCAAAGCCTTATGTTGATGATAATATGGTTATTGTCAATACGGGTAAAGGAATAGAGGAGGGCAGTTTAAAACTGTTAAGCGAGGTTATAACAGAGGAACTTAATACAAAAAAACTTGTTGTACTTTCTGGTCCGTCTCATGCGGAAGAAGTTGCAAGGAGTATTCCTACTACAATGGTAGCAGCTTCATATAACAGGGAATCGGCAAAGTATATTCAGGAACAGCTTGGAAGCAGTACATTGAGAATTTACCTTAATGATGATGTAAAGGGCTGTGAAATTGGCGGAGCATTGAAAAATATCATTGCACTTTGCTGCGGAATATGTGACGGCATGGGCGGAGGTGATAACACTAAGGCTGCGCTCATGACAAGAGGAATCCATGAAATTGCACGTCTTGGATTAGCGGTAGGTGCAAAGCATCTTACTTTTTCGGGACTTACAGGCATAGGCGATTTGATAGTGACTTGTACAAGTGTTCACAGCAGAAATGCAAGGGCAGGAAAGTTAATCGGTCAGGGCATGAAGCCTGAAGATGCAGTTAAACAAGTCGGAACGGTTGAGGGATATTGCTGTTGCAGTGCAACTTATGAACTTGCAAAAAAACTGGGAGTTGAAATGCCTATTACGGAACAGCTCAATAAAGTGCTTTTTCATGACGGAGATGCTCAGGAGGCACTTACATCACTTATGAGCCGTCCTATGATTTATGAGCAGGAAGAACTTAACTAATTTTATGAGGTGATTTTTATTATGCCGACAATTCTTAATTATCAGGGACATATCCGCAATTGGAAAAGTCTTTGTGATGAACTTGGAATTGACAAATCTCTCTCTCGTGAACAGAGAGAACTTGAAATTATTGAAAAAGGCTATGCGAAGTGGGGAAAATCCGTTGCAGACCATTTATATGGAATGTTTGCATTTGCTGTCAAGGAAAATGACAGAATTTTTGCAGTCCGTGACCATTTCGGTACAGTACCTTTTTACTATTATGTTACAGCTGATAAGAAACTGCTGTGCAGTCCGTCTATACGTGATATTATAGAGCAGAACGGCTTTGTTAAGGAACTGAATGTTGATATGCTTCAGATTTACATGACGCTGACTTATGTTGCTGGTGAGGACACTTTTTTCAAGGGTGTAAAAAAGCTTATGCCCGGACACCTGCTTGAATTTGCAGACGGCACACTTGAAATCGAGCGTTACTGGAAACCTGATTTCAAGCCCGATTACAGCAAGTCGCTTGATGAATGGGCAGACGAAATCCACACAACTTTACAGCAGATTATTCCAGAAGTTTTGGAAGATGACGAAAAAGCAGAATCATTTTTATCAGGCGGTGTTGATTCGTCGTACGTACTTGCAATGACAAGGGCAGAGCGTGCTGATTCGTGCGGATATGAGGACGAAAGATTTGATGAGTCTCCGCTTGCTGAAAAGACAGCCGAACTTCTTGGCGTGAAATTTGCACGTTCAATCATTCAGCCAGAGGACTATTTTTCAATCGTGCCATATGTAATGTACAATATGGAACAGCCTTTGGGTGATGCTTCTGCGATTGTCTTTGCACTTGGTTGTAAAGCTGTAGATGAAAAAATATGCTTCTCGGGTGAGGGTTCAGATGAATTTTTCGGCGGTTATAATATGTACAGAAATGCCGAAAGATATGGCGATAACCTGAAAACTTTCTATGTGGGCAATACCAACATAATGAAAGAGGACGAAAAACAGCGTATACTCAAACATTATAATCCTGATATTCTGCCTATAAATCTTGTCAAGTATATTTATGATGAAACAGAAGGACTTGACCCGCTGACAAAGATGTCTGATGTTGATATTCAGATATGGCTTGAGGGTGATATTTATCTGAATGTAAATAAAATGAGCCGTGCCGCTGGTATTGAAATCCGTATGCCGTTGACTGACAGACGTATTTTTGATATTGCATCACGTATGCCGTCAGAATATAAGGTAAATGATGTTACAAATAAAGTCGCATTCAGAACAGCCGCAAGAAAAGTTCTGCCAGAGGAAATTGCTTTCCGCAAAAAGCTCGGATTTATCGTGCCAATAAGAATATGGCTTGCTGATGAGCGTTATAATGCAGATGTGAGAGCTAAATTTGCAGGAGAAACAGCAGAAAAATTCTTTAATGTTGATGAAATACAGAATATTTTTGCTGATTATATCGGCGGAAACTCTGATAACTGGCGAAAAATATGGACTATTTATACATTCCTTGTATGGTATGAGGAATATTTTGTTAAAAGATAAGAGGTAAAATTTTATGTCAAATGTTGTTACAAGATTTGCACCGTCTCCAACAGGATTCATGCACATAGGAAATCTGCGTACTGCACTTTATTCCTATCTGGTATCAAAATCACAGGGAGGAAAATTTATTCTCCGTATTGAAGATACCGACCAGGTGAGACTTGTTGAGGGTGCTACAGATGTTATACTTGATACCCTGAAAATGACGGGTATTGAATACGACGGCGAGCCTTATGTTCAGAGTGAACGCTTGTCAATTTACAAAGAATATGCAGAAAAACTTATTGCAGGTGGTAATGCTTATTACTGTTTCTGCACCCAGCAGAGACTTGATTCACTAAGAGACGAAAACGGAATAGGCGGTTATGACGGTCACTGCCGTAATCTTTCAAAAGATGAAATCGAAAAGAATCTTGCGGAGGGTGTACCGTATGTAATCCGTCAGAAAATGCCTGATGAGGGCAAGACTTCATATACTGATGTTGTTTATGGTGAGGTTGAAATTGACAATTCCGAACTCCGTGACCAGATACTTATAAAAGCGGACGGTTTTCCGACTTACAACTTCTGCCATGTTGTTGATGATTATTTAATGGGTGTAACTCATGTTGTGCGTGGAAATGAGTATCTCACATCAACACCTAAATACTGTCTTCTTTATGATGCTTTCGGCTGGGAGCGTCCGACTTATGTACATCTTCCATTGCTTATGGGCAAGGACGAAAACGGAAATGTTTCAAAGCTTTCAAAGCGTCATGGTGCAGTAAGTTTTCAGGATTTAGTAAATGACGGCTATCTGCCTGAAGCTATTGTGAATTATATTGCATTGCTTGGCTGGTGTCCTAAAGACTCAAATCAGGAATTTTTCACAATGGACGAATTAAAATCTGCATTTTCAATTGACGGATTAAGTAAATCGCCTGCTGTATTTGACTATGAAAAATTGAAGTGGTTTAATGCAGAGTATATCAAAAAAATGCCTGATGATAAGTATGAGGAAAAGGCACTTCCGATTCTTGATGAATTTTGTGAAAACTACATCAACACAAAGAAACTTGCATCACTTCTTCATACAAGAATTTCATATTTTGGTGAAATAAGAAAGTCTATAGACTTTGTTACATCACGTCTTGAAATGGATTCATCATTCTATACAAACAAGAAAAACAAGACAACTCCCGAAAACTGTAAAGAAGTTCTTGTTGACTGCCTCCCTATTTTAGAAGCTGTAGAAAACTGGGATAATGATACGCTTTTTGCTGTTCTTAAAGAGTATTCCGCATCTAAAGAGAAAAAGGCAGGAGCTGTAATGTGGGCTGTAAGAATTGCTGTCGGCAGACAGATTATAACTCCGGGCGGTGCAACTGAACTTATGGAAGTATTCGGCAAGGCTGAATCCATAGCACGTATAAAACAGGCTGTTGAGGAGCTTGAATAAACAAAAAAATCCTGTTGAATCAGAATTTCAACAGGATTTGTTTATTATACTACGCATACACGGTTTTTGCCTTGTTTTTTTGCTTTATATAAGCCGTCGTCAACTCTTATACACAATGAATCTGCTGTATCATCTGCCCTTAACTGCGTTACACCAAGGCTTATAGTCTGTGGTCTTATATCGGGGAATGTTGTATTTGCAAAGCATTGGCGGATAAGTTCAGCAATGTATGTTGCGGCTGAAATCTCTGTATCGTGGAGCAGGAGCATAAACTCCTCACCGCCCCAGCGTCCAGCAAGAAATTTTTCACTTGATGACTGATTATTTTTCAGAATATCCGCAAGTCCGATGATAACCATATCGCCTTGTTTGTGACCGTAGAAATCATTGACGTGCTTGAAATTATCAATATCAAGCATTATTACAGAACAGGTACTTCCAGTTTTTCGTGATTCGCAAATAGTTTTTTCTATTTGAGACTGAATTTCTTTGCGATTGTAAAGTCCCGTAAGTCCGTCAATTATAGCAGCCGATTTCAGCTTGCGTTTCATAATTTCCTGTTCGGTTACATTGTTAAGCAGTCCTATAATTCCGTTGATATTGCCTTTTTCATCAGTTACAGGCTCTTTGTAAACCTGAAAGTATTCCAGTATACCGTCAGCGTTTATTTCAATTATATATGAATCGCCCTTGCCGGTACGGATAACTTCCATATCCTTTTCCATAGCCATTTTTGCATTTTCTTTGTCTTTGCGTATATCAACATCAGTTTTGCCACGGATAGTCCAGTCAGGGTTGTTGGAATGGTCGAGATGATGCCAGTAATGAGTTGCAAAAATATATCTTCCGTCCGCATCTTTTAGATAGATATTTGATGGCAGTGCCTTTAACATACGCTCAATTTCATAGAATGATGCTGAATCCCTGATTTTTATTGCATTTTCAATGCGGTTTTTTATTATGACTTCCTGAAACGGCTCATCAATAAAATCAACCACACCATATGAAAGACATGATAACTGTTTTTCATCTTGCGGAGTGACTGAAATCATAAGCAGAGGAATAAAAGCAAATCTTCCGTCATGCTGTGCTTTTTTCAGAAATTCACAATCATTTCTGACAGCTTCGGGATAATCAATTACAACAGCATTGACATTTTTAAAGATGTTTTCATAGTTTTCAATAAGTTCATCTGTTGAATTTACACGGATAATATTATAATCTTCCTGCAAAATTGAATAAAGATTATCAGCAGAACAGCTTTTGCCAATTAAAATTACATTTTTTTTCATAATTACTTCTCAAACTGCGATTCATGACGTGTAAAGAAATCTTCACGTGGAGGGAGAAATTTAAGCTTGTGATTTTTTTCCGTGAAATATGTAAGCGGTTCAAAAATTGTGTTCCACGACCAGATTTTTTCGTCAACCTGCAAATATTCACGGAGTTTTTCTGTGCCGAATGGTGCAAGAGGGTGAAGGAGTACAGCAGTTGTGCGGATAATATGGAATAAGTTTGCGAGAGCCTGTTTTTTGTCGGCGGATTCATCATTGAGAGCCTTTGACATATATTTACTGCCGTTTCTGATGTAGCTGTCAAGAACATATGTGCATTGGTGGAACGAGAATTTTGCCATATATCGCTCAAACTCCAGTACGGCTTTTTTAGCGTCCTCAAGAGTTTTTTCGTCAGGAGCATTTTCAGGAAGTATGCCGTCAAATTCGTTCTGCGTTGTATAAAATGCAGTACGAATCATACGGTTATATACGTTTGAAAGAAGCAAGCCGTCTTTTACAACGGGGTCGGCATCTTCAGGTTTCGCATCAGGATTGAACGGTTTCGGCATGAAACTTACAGAACGTTGACCTAAACCGAGTCCAAGCCAGTGCATACGGAGCTGTTCGGGTGTGTAGTAGTCAAGCAGTTCATCAGCCATTGGCGGTTTAACCTTGCCTGAACTTGATGCTTTTTTGTCAAGGAAAAGTATGTGATGATTTGCAACAATAATTGGCATCTGCAATTCATTTTCAGGTGGATTTGCTGTTTTTTCATCTGCTTCCTGCTGTGCAATCCACATAGCAGGTTCAGCAATTCCATAGAAATATATGTTGTCCTGTCCGATAAACTGATATACTGTTGATTTTTTACTGCACCAGTAGTCTTTCCATTCCTCACGGTTTTTTCCGCAGTTTTCAAGATAAGTTTCTGTAAATGAAATAGGAGCCCACAATGATTCAGGCCATACCCATGCAGTTAAACCCTCCTCGCCGTCCATTACTGGAGCAGGAACACCCCATTCAATATTTCCTGTAAGTCTGAACGGAACAAGTGTTTTTCCTGTTCGGTAGCGTATTCCGTTTTCCGTGAGAATACGGCAGGCATCATCACAATCAGAAAGCTGTGAAAATTCTATAGTAAATGACGGCTTTTTCTTTTCCTCAATATAATTATGTTCAGGCATTGAATCTTTGAGAGAAAAATATTTCTCCTCAAATTCACGTTTTATATAAATTACAGGCGGTTTAAGAAATTCATCAATAGTTTTCCATACAACAGGTCGAATGTCCTTGCGTTTTTTTAGTTCCTCAATCCATTCTTTCATAAGCTGTTCATAGTCACGCAATTTGAAATACCAGTTTGTAACAGGCTTCATTGTCGGAGTTTTTCCGGTGAGCGTGCTTACGGGATTAAGAAGATTCTGTGGCATATACTGATGACCTAAATCACATTCATCTGCATAGCCTTTTTCGGAGTTACAGCCCTCAACAGGACATTTTCCGATAACCTGACGACCATTCAGAAAACAGCCTGCATCTTCGTCATAAAACTGCATTGTTGTAATCTTGTCAAGCTGACCCTTTTTGTAAAGTGAACTGATAAACCAGTCTGTTACTTCTGCGTGGATTTCCTTTGAACGTCCAAGACCTGATGCAGCGAAAAGGTTAGGTGAAATTCCGTATTTTTTGAGAGTTTCTTCTTGTTTGTCGTGATTATTCTGTACAAAATCTTCCAGAGAGCCGTTGAACTCACCTTTTTCAACTTTAACTCGCCAGCCCTCTGCAATCGGTGAGCCGTAACAGTCTGTACCTGTCACAAAAATAACATTGTCCTTGCCGATTCTGTCACGCAGAAAACGTGCATAGGTATCAGCAAAAACCATCATACCGCCGACATGACCGAAATGGAGTTCCTTGTTTCCGTAGGGCATACCAGCAGTTACAACGGCACGTTCAGGAAATTCTGGACGTGGGATTTCAAAATTCTTCTTCTCTTTTTTTTCAGACATATGAAATTTATTCCTTTCTTAATTCATAAAGAAATTATTGTCAATAATACTAAGTTCATTTTCCTTTGACGGTTTTTCCATTACAAGAACTATTTCAGCATCTTCACGGCTTTCAACTACTTCAATTTCCTTTGCTTCAATGAGCAAGTTAAGATAGTCGCCAAGAGAAAACATGGGTATATCGTGATTTACAGTGCCATAATAATTGTATGGTATTTCTTCTCTGCCGTCAAATATAAGAACTCTGTTTTCAACATCTATATAGCCATAGTTTATAGTTCTGTAATTGCCAGTGAGATAGTGTGTGAAGAAACAGTTTTCACTTGAATAAAGCTTTACATCTTGTCCGAGCTTGTCAACAGCCATAACACCGACAAAAACTTCTTCCAGTTCTTTGAAAGTAGGAACACCATAATATATATTGATATTGGCGGAGATTGTTTTTATATTGCTGTTTAATTCAAAGTCAACATATTCTGCGGCATCACTATGTGTCATATCACCGCTGAATATAATTGAAGCATCTTTTGTTCTGAAGTCGCTGTTCCAGCCTATGTTGATTCTGTTTCCGTCCAAATCCGTTGCAGATGCGTGTAAATCAAGGTCAACACGTGTAGGGTGATTCCAGTATACAAAGAAACGCATTCTGTCTATATTATCAGGCAGTTTTATTGCAAGTCCGCTTCTGATATATCCGCCCTCATCTGATTTGTTATTGCAGTTGACAACTGACATACTTTCATCATAGTTGTGCATATCGATATAAACTTTCTTGCCCTCCATACCTGTTGTGACGTATTTCAGTCTTTCAGCAAGAACAGATTCACAAATATCAAAAAGAATGTTTGTTCTGTCAAGCAACTCTGTTATTTCGGCTTTTTTTGCTTCAAATTCAGCACGGTTTTTTCTGTTGAGTTCGTTTGTGGACTTGATTTCTGATTTTATCTGATTTCTGTATATGTTAAATTCTTCTGCTGTATAGTCGTCCTCATATTCAAATGTATCATCAAATCTGACAGTTTTTTCAGAGTATTCTGCATCATAGTCGAAATTTCTGTATTTGTTTAATAATTCTCCGAATGTATTAAGATTTGTTACAAGTGTCTGTATGCTTAGACTTTCAGCGTTGGCAACAAGTGTATTTTCAAGTTTTTCTGCGGAACAGCCTCTTTTAAGCATATGATTCATACGTCTTAGGAGTTCACCTGGTCTTTTTGCGAAATAGTCAATAGCTTTGTCTGCGTCCTGTTCAATCAATGCAGTACCTGTTCCGACCCATGAATGAAGTCTGCCGTTTCGGAGGTCATCTATAGCGGACTTATGTTCTGCACTTCTTGAAAGATTGTCATAGCTGATAAACGGGAGCAGAACCTTTATTCTTTCAGCTTTTTTGTTTGAGATGATAATATTTTCCCTGAAATCTCTTGCTGAAAATGATTCAAGAAGTTTAACAAGCACCTTTTTTTCGGCTGTGCGGAGATGATAGTGCTTTCTTGTGATTGCATAGTCAATACATTTCCACGCATCACCTGAATGCTGACAGATTGCACGGAGAGCAGATATTTTCTTTGTGCTTTCGTTTTCGCTGTCAAAAATGCAGTAAAAAATTGCAAGAAGATTCTGCTTGAATGGTACAGTAAGACCTGCAAGCTGTTCTGTTGAACACTCTCCGACAGCTGATTTTACAATGAGAAGTTCTTTATCCGTGAGACGTTCTCTTTTGTTCGTGACTTTTGAAACTGCTGTTATATATTTTTCTGATTCAGACACAAGACTGATTGTTTTTGCTTCAAGAAGTCGTGTATCTTTTTCAGTTTTCAGAGGTGCATCAGGGTAAGGAGTCCAGCCTTTTTCAACAGGTGTACCCATTATAAGCTCCATTCCGTATGTAGACATATAGTGCAGTATCTGGTGAAAACGGAATTGAGCTTCTGTAAGTTCCATTACCTGAGTGGGAAAATTCGGGTACATTGGCAGGGCTTTTACTTCTCCGACAAGACTTTTTACATGACTGAAAAATCCGTCAAGACTTTTGCTTTTGCTGAGAAGTATAATATCTTTTGGAGAGAGTGAATAGCCGATATTAATGAGTTCTTCGTTGACTGTCATAGCTTTTACAAGTGAATTTTCGTTGATTTCTGAATCACCCTGTTCAAAGCTTACAAGTCTTAGTTCTGAAAAAAGAAGTTCGTCAAAGCTTGTTCCTACTTTGTTTTCCATAGTATGCACCTCCGCATGATAGTTAAGATAAAAAAACAGGGGCAAGCTATCTGATAACATACAATCCAGTTCAACTATGCTTTTTTCATAAATGACAATTATAAAAGGAAGTTATCTAATAAGTTGAAACAGGGTACGCTTGCCACTGTTATAGTTTTTTGTTTTTTTGAATTTACAGCAAGCCGATTGATAACATACAGTCTGTACAAGTTGTTCTTTTTTGCGTGACAGGCAAATGAATAAAAGTAAGTTACCGTAAAATGTACAGACACGCTTGCCGGATTTCTGATTTTTTAATAAGACAAGCAGTTTCATAACATACAGCCTATACAAAAAATGATATAGTTTCATCTTATGTAAAAGTAAGTTATGATTGATTTGTATAAGCACGCTTGTCTTGAGATGTTGTTTTTTTATATCAGGCTGACTGATAACATACAGCCAATGCAACGAAAATACATAATCGGCGGTCAGTATAGACCGTTCCGATTCCCTTTTTGTAACATAAAAGTAAGTTATCATCAGATTGCACTGGCACGCCTGATATATTA
>CAMWKY010000017.1 GCA_947174965.1 uncultured Ruminococcus sp.
ATACTGATATAACATATACAAAATAGGAATAAAGGAGAAAAAATGATAAAATGAATATACAGCTTTCAGACCACTTTACATATCATAAACTACTGCGTTTCACTCTGCCGTCTATCATGATGATGATATTTACTTCAATTTACGGTGTGGTTGACGGTTTTTTTGTATCAAATTTTGTCGGCAAAACACCTTTCGCAGCTGTAAATTTTATAATGCCTTTTCTGATGATACTTGGTTCTCTCGGCTCTATGTTCGGAACTGGCGGAAGTGCGTTGATTTCAATGAAAATGGGAATGGGAAAGAAACAGGAAGCTAATGAGATTTTTTCATTGCTGATATACACATCTTTGATATTTGGAATATTTCTTTCCATTTTTGGAATAATATTTGTCCGTCCTGTTGCATCTTTGCTTGGAGCAGAAGGAAAAATGCTTGATAATTGTGTGCTTTATGCAAGGATAATATTGATTGCACTTCCGTTTTTTATTCTGCAATACGGATTTCAGAGTTTCTTTGTTACAGCAGAAAAACCAAAGCTTGGACTTGCTGTAACAATAGCTTCGGGTATAACAAATATGATTCTTGATGCTCTGCTGATTGCCGTGTTCAGATTCGGATTAGTCGGAGCTGCTGCGGCTACAGCAATAAGTCAGCTGGTAGGCGGTCTTATTCCACTGATTTATTTTGCACGAAAAAATAGTTCACTGCTTCGTCTCGGCAAAACAGGATTTAACATAAAAGCACTGCTCCGAACTTTCACAAATGGTTCATCTGAACTTATGTCAAATCTTTCTTTGTCATTAATAAGTATATTTTACAATTCACAGCTTATGAAATATGCAGGGGAAAACGGTGTTTCGGCATACGGGGTGCTTATGTATGTCAATATGATATTTCTTGCCACATTTATCGGATATTCTGTAGGAACTGCTCCTGTCATAAGCTATCATTATGGCGCAGGTAATACCGACGAACTCAAAGGACTGCTTAAAAAGAGTATTCATATTATCAGTTGTTTTGCTGTCTGTATGCTTATCGCCGGCGAACTGCTTGCATATCCTTTAGCAAAACTGTTTGTTGGATATGACAATGAACTTGTAGAACTTACTCTTGGAGCATTCAGAGTATTTTCATTTTCATTTCTGTTTGCAGGTTTTGCGATTTTTGGTTCATCATTTTTCACAGCACTCAATGACGGTCTTACCTCTGCCCTGATTTCATTTTTCAGAACATTTGTTTTTCAGGCTCTTGCACTTATTTTTCTGCCAATGATATTTGGTATAAATGGAATCTGGTTTTCAATTGTGGTTGCAGAAATAATTGCTGTTGTATTGACCGCTGTATTTATAGTCAGAAAACGTAATGTATACCAATATTATTAATAAAAATAATTTTCGATAAAAAAACCAGACAAATTATTTTTTTATCTATTGACATATTTGTGAAGATGTGTTATAATATTATTTAACGGAATAGAATTTCAAAGGGGAGCTGTCTGTAGGAAGGTAGCTCCCTTTGCGTATATTCGTTCCGAATTGATGATAAAAGGGGGGATTGGCATGGCATCTGAAGCAGTTAAAAAGATACTTTCGGCTGAATCTGAAGCAGACAGGCTTAATGCTGAAGCACGAAAAAAAGCGGAGGAGATTATAAATTCAGCTGAACAGCAGGCAGTTGTTGACATACAGAAAAAACTTGCGGAAGCTAAAGCAGAAGCTGAAAAAATCAGAAAGTCAAATAATTCGAGGATTGCAGAGTATACCGAAAATGCAGAAAAAGAGTATGCAGGGATTCTTGAAAATATACGCATGGATTCCGAAAAAAATGCAGATAAGGCTGTAGATGCAGTTATAAGCAGTTTTTTCAGCTGATGTAAAAGAGCTTTGAAAAAGGAGTGTGATAAAATTTATGGCAAAGCTCAAAATGAAAAAAATCGAACTCATTGCACCACTCACTGACGGTAAGGCTGTTGTTGAACTTCTGCAACGTCGTGGAGTTATTGAGATATGCGAAAATGCGGACGCAGAACTTGAGCAGACAAATGTGACAGCTATTATGGGTGAATTTGAGAAATTCAGAAGTACCGCTTCATATGCTCTTGATATTCTTGAAAAGTATTCTCCCGAAAAAGTTGCTTTAACTGATATGTTCGGCAGTCGTTCGGAGATTGAAAAGCATGATTTTGGTGAACAGTCAAAACAGCTTGAAAAAATCATGAATTGTGCAAATGAGATTATCAGAAGCAGTAAGACAATTTCAGATGCAAAGGCGGAATATGCACAGCTTGATGTGAAGTCCGATATGTTGAGACAATGGAAAAATCTTGATGTACCGCTTAATTTCAGGGGTACAGCAACTACAACGGCTTTTATAGGTTCATTTTCAGGACAGCTTTCAGTTGAAGAAGTTGAGGAAAAACTTCCCGACGGCTGTTCAGCGGAGGGTGTTTCAAGTTCAAAAGAACAGACAAATCTTTTTATCATTTGCAGTAAAGATGTTGCAGGTGAAGCGGAAGATATACTGCGAAAAAATTCTTTTGTACCGATTGCAGAAAATCCACCGCTTACACCTATGGAAATAATTGTAAAAAATGAAACTCAACAAAAAAAGCTTGCAAGTGACATTGATTCAGCAGAGAGAACTATAAATTCGCTTGCTGATGTGCGTGACAAGCTGAAATTTGCAGTTGATTTCCTTACCATGAGAAAAGATAAATATGATGCTGTAAGCAAATTAGGTATAACAAAAAGTGCGTTTGTTCTGAATGGATATATCCCCGAAAAATACTGCGAATCAATTGAAAAGGAAATCACCAGTAAATTTACGGCAGTTGTCGATTTCTATGACCCCGACGAAAGTGAAGATGTTCCAGTACTTCTCGAAAACGGCAGTTTTTCGTCACCTGTTGAGAGTATAACGAAAATGTACGCTATGCCGTCAAAATCGGACGTTGACCCGACTTCTGTTATGTCATTTTTCTATTATCTTTTCTTCGGAATGATGCTTTCAGATGCTGGGTACGGCTTGCTTATGGTGATTGGTACGGTTATAGCCCTGAAAAAGTTTAATCTTGAAAACAGCATGAAAAAAACGCTGATAATGTTCCGAAACTGCGGTATTTCTACAGTTATATGGGGTGCATTATTCGGCAGTTGGTTTGGTGATATAGTTCAGGTTGTGGCACGTGAATTTTTTGATAAGGAAATAGACAGCATAGCATTGTGGTTTGAACCGCTTGACAATCCCATAAAACTATTGCTTTTCTCGTTTCTGCTCGGAATAATACATCTTTTTGTCGGTGTTGGTGTTTCGTTCAAAATGTCGTGGGATAACGACAAAAAACTTGATGCTTTTCTTGATACAATACCTGTATATCTTACAATTATCGGCGTTGCACCGCTTGCATCAAGTATTCTTACAGACGTTCCGGAGATACTTAAATCAATCGGAATGTATGTCATGCTGACAGGAGTAGTTCTTCTTATAATTACAGCTGGCAGAACGTCAAAATCAGTTTTCGGAAAGTTTTTCGGCGGACTTTATGCCCTCTACAATACGGCTACGGGCTGGCTCGGTGATATTCTTTCATATTCAAGACTTCTTGCACTCGGTCTTGCAACAGGCTGTATTGCAAGTGTTATAAACTTAATCGGCACTATGCCCGAAAATAAAATAATAAAGCTGATTCTGCTGATAGTTGTCTTTGTTGTAGGACATATAGCAAATCTTGCAATAAATTTACTCGGTGCTTACGTCCATACAGACAGACTTCAGTTTGTTGAACTTTTCAGCAAGTTCTATACGGGCGGTGGTAGAGAGTTTAACCCATTTACAGTAAATACAAAATATATCAGATTCAAGGAGGAAAATTCAAAATGAATAGTTTAGGTATCACATTAGCAATCGTAGGTGCAGTATGTTCCGCACTTTTTGCAGGAATAGGCTCGGCAAAAGCAGTAGGACTTGTTGGTGAAGCTGCTGCGGGCGTAGTATCAGTTGACCCGTCAAAATTCAGTAAAGTGCTTATTTTACAGCTCCTTCCGGGTACGCAGGGACTTTATGGACTTCTTATTGCAATTCTCTTGTTAAGCCGTGTAGGTGTACTTGGCGGAAATGCCGTTGACCTTACAACAGCACAGGGGCTGATGTTCCTTGCCGCTTCACTTCCTATGGCAGTTGTGGGATATTTTTCAGCTATGGCACAAGGCAAAGCAGCTGTTGCAGGTGTAGGAATTACAGCAAAGAAACCTGAACACAACGGAAAAGGTATCATCATGGCAGCTATGGTTGAAACTTACGCTATCCTTGCACTTCTTGTTTCTATCCTCCTCATTTATAATATTGCAATCTGACGGAGGTGTGAAAATGGCAGGACTTGAAAATATCCTGAACATAATATCCTCACAGCAGAAACAGACTGAAAATGCTGTAATTTCGTCTGCTGAAAAAAAAGCAGAGACTATTATAGCTGACGGAAATGAAAAAGCTGTAAAGGAATATGATGAATATCTAAAAAAAGCTGAAATCCAGCTTGCACTTAATTATAACAATGCTTTATCATCAGTTGATGCACAGATGAAAAGAAAAGCTCTTGCATATAAAGTAAAGTGTATTGACGAAATCATTGAAAAAACTGTCAATAAGCTTAATAATCTTCCTGATGATGAATATTTTGATATACTCGAAAAACTTGTTTTACGCAGAGCAGATTCTGAAAATGGTGTGCTGTATCTGAATAAAAAGGACTATTCAAGAATTACCGAAAAATTCAGAAAAATCGTGCAGAAACTTGATATAACAATTTCTGACGAATATGCAGACATTGAAAACGGCTTTATTTTAAGCTATGGACTTATTTCTGAAAACTGCTGTTTCCGTGCAATAATTGAGGCAGAACGTGAAAGTATAAGAGATACAGTTGCAAGAGAATTATTCGGGCAGGTGAAAAAATGAGTACGATTAAATATGCAAATGCAGTTGCGGCTGTAAAGGCTATGGAAAATACTCTCCTCACAAGAAATGATATGGAGCAATTTATCAATGCAACAAGCAAGGCTGAAATAAATTCGCTAATATCAGCAAAAAAGGGCGGCGAATCAATATCATCTGAAAATGTATGGGAAATGATTCATGAATACGCTCCCGACAGCAAGGAACTTGAAATTCTGCTTTATAAAAATGATTTTCATAATCTCAAAGCAGTTTTAAAGTCCATAATTTCGGGCAGAAGTCCAGAGCAGTACTATATCCGCCCGACTAATCTTGACCTGATTCACCTTTTTGAGAATATTTCAGCAAAGGATTATGACAGTCTTCCCGAATTTATCAGAGATACGGCGGGGCAGGCATATAGACTTATTGTTGATACGTCCGACGGACAGCTTACCGACTCTTTTATAGACTCTGCAACGCTGAAAGCAATGCAGAAAAGTGCATCAGAGTTCGGCAGTGAGTTCATGAAAAAGTATGCCAATCTCATAACTGTATGTTGCGACATAAAAACGGCTTACAGACTTAGCAAAATGAAAAAGCAGAAAAATTTTCTTGAGACAGCAATCTGCGGAAGTTCCGAACTTGACAAGGATTCACTGATAAGAGAAACCCTGAACGGTACGGAAAGCCTTATGAATTTTCTTGAAAGCTCGTCATATGGTGAAGCAGTGCGACTTCTCAATGAATCACCTGCGCAGTTTGAGAAATGGTGTGATGATGTCATAATGGAACTTGCTGAAACGGCAAGAATGAAGTCATTTGGTACTGAACCTCTGATAGCTTACTATATTGCATCTGAAGCAGAGGAAAAAAATATGCGTATTATCATGGTGTGCCGTGAATTTGGTGCAGACAAGGAAACAATTACAGAAAGAATGAGGAAACTTTATGTCTGAATTATTGAAAACCGCTGTAATCGGTGATTCTGCGAGTGTTTCGGGATTTTCTGCTCTTGGACTTTCAGTATTCCGTGAAACAGAAGCGGACAAGGTTGCAAAGCTGATAAACAGACTTGCATCAAGTGGTTTCGGGGTGATTTATATAACCGAACCCGTTGCAGTACTTGTCAGCGATACGATAAAAAAGTACAGAAGTCAGAAACTTCCGTCAATCGTGCTTATACCAGCAATTGAGGGCAATACGGGTGAGGGCATGAAGGGAGTTCATGAAACTGTTGAAAAAGCAGTCGGCTCTGATATATTGAGTTAATTAAATACTCTTAAATGAAAGGAGATACTAATTTGAGCAGTATTGGAAAAATAGTAAAAATTTCAGGACCTCTTGTTGTTGCAGAGGGAATGAGAGATTCAAATATGTTTGATGTTGTCCGTGTAAGCAAGAAGCGACTTATCGGAGAGATTATCGAAATGCACGGCGACAGGGCATCTATACAGGTATATGAGGAAACAGCAGGTCTTGGAACAGGTGAGGAAGTTGAATCAACAGGCGAGCCAATGAGTGCTGAACTTGGTCCGGGACTTATCGGAAGTATATATGACGGCATACAACGTCCGCTTGATGCTATCCGTAAGGTATGCGGAAACAATCTTGCAAGAGGTGTTGAAGTAACATCTCTTAACCGTGACAGAAAATGGGCATTTACTCCAACAGTAAAAATCGGTGATGAAGTTGAGGGCGGTGACATTATAGGAACTGTCCCCGAAACTGATATTGTTCTGCATAAAATCATGATACCAAACGGAATAAAAGGCAAAGTGAAGTCAATAAAAGAGGGTGAATTTTCAGTTGACGAGACTGTCTGCGTTCTTGAAACTGAAAAAGGCGACAAGGAAATAAATCTGATGCAGAAATGGGCGGTACGTCGTGGCAGACCGTATAAAAAGAAACTTTCTCCAGATATGCCGCTTGTAACAGGTCAGAGAGTTGTTGACTGTCTTTTTCCGATTGCAAAGGGTGGTGTTGCCGCAATTCCAGGACCTTTCGGAAGCGGAAAGACTGTCACTCAGCATCAGCTTGCAAAATGGGCGGAAGCAGATATTATCGTATATATCGGCTGTGGCGAACGTGGAAACGAAATGACGGACGTTCTTAACGAATTTCCCGAACTTATTGACCCGAAAACAGGAAAATCACTCATGGAACGTACAGTTCTCATTGCAAATACATCTGATATGCCAGTTGCCGCACGTGAAGCATCAGTATATACAGGTATCACAATTGCTGAATATTATCGAGATATGGGATATTCCGTTGCACTTATGGCAGACTCAACTTCACGCTGGGCAGAGGCTTTGCGTGAGATGTCGGGTCGTCTTGAGGAAATGCCTGGTGATGAGGGCTATCCCGCATATCTTGGAAGTCGTCTGGCTCAATTCTATGAACGTGCAGGACGTGTAATTTCAACAGGAACAGAGGGCAGAGAGGGTGCTTTGTCGGTTATAGGTGCGGTTTCGCCTCCCGGTGGTGATATATCTGAACCAGTTTCACAAGCAACTCTGCGTATTGTTAAAGTTTTCTGGGGACTTGATGCAAACCTCGCTTATCAGCGTCACTTTCCTGCTATAAACTGGCTTACAAGCTATTCACTTTATGTTGATTCGCTTGCCGACTGGTATAACAACAATGTCTCTGTGGACTGGATTAAACTCCGTGCAAGATTTATGTCTATTCTCAATGATGAAGCAGAACTCAAAGAAATTGTCAAGCTTATCGGTATGGACGCACTTTCAGCAAGCGACCATCTTAAAATGGAGACTGCACGCTCAATCCGTGAAGATTTTCTGCATCAGCTTGCTTTTCATGAAATTGATACCTATACAAGTCTTAAAAAACAGCTTTACATGATGAAACTTATTCTGAATTTTCATGATGAAGCAGAATCAGCAGTTGCAAAGGGTGCGGACGTTGAGCAGATTGCAGAACTTGCTGTCCGTGAAAAAATCGGACGTTTCAAATATATCAAAGAGGAAGATACAGATGCAGAGTTTAATCATCTTTCAACTGAAATTTCTGCTGAAATTGATAAATGCAAGGAGGTTGTCGAGTAATGCCGAAAGAATACAGAACTATTGAAGAAGCCGCAGGTCCTTTGCTTCTTGTAAAAGGAGTTGAAAACTGCACATATGGAGAACTTGCTGATATTCGCCTGAAAAACGGTGAAAAAAGAAGATGCAGAGTACTTGAAATAAACGGAAATAATGCGCTTGTACAGCTTTTTGAAAATTCCGCAGGAATAAATTTACAGGACAGTGCAGTAGTATTTACAGGTCACCAGATGGAACTTGGCGTATCAGAGGATATGCTCGGCAGAGTTTTTGACGGTATGGGCAACCCTATTGACGACGGCTGTGAGATTATACCCGAAATGCGTATGGACGTAAACGGACTGCCTATGAATCCTGTTGCAAGAAAATATCCGCAGGAATTTATACAAACTGGTGTTTCAGCAATCGACGGACTTAATACGCTTGTAAGAGGTCAGAAACTCCCGATTTTTTCAGCAAGCGGACTTCCTCATGCACAGCTTGCCGCTCAAATTGCAAGACAAGCACGTGTTCTTGGTGATAACGAACAGTTCGCCGTTGTATTTGCCGCTATGGGCATCACATTTGAGGAATCAGAATACTTTATAAAAAGTTTCAGGGAAACAGGCGCACTTGACAGAACGGTACTATTTATAAATCTTGCAAATGATTCAGCTATAGAACGTCTTGCAACTCCGAAAATGGCACTTACAGCCGCTGAATATCTTGCATTTGAAAAGGGTATGCACGTACTTGTTATATTGACCGACATCACAAACTATGCTGATGCTCTGCGTGAAGTTTCAGCCGCAAGAAAAGAAGTTCCCGGAAGACGTGGCTATCCCGGATATATGTATACCGACCTTGCATCACTCTATGAACGTGCAGGCAGACAGGACAACAAGGACGGCAGTATAACAATGATACCGATTTTAACCATGCCCGAAGATGACAAGACACACCCTATTCCCGACCTTACTGGATATATTACAGAGGGACAAATTATTCTCTCACGTGAACTTTACAGAAAAGGCATCAATCCGCCTGTTGACGTTTTACCGTCACTTTCACGTCTCAAAGATAAAGGTATTGGCAAGGGAAAGACACGTGCAGACCATTCCGACACAATGAATCAGCTTTTCTCCGCTTATGCACGTGGCAAAGATGCAAAGGAGCTTATGGTTGTACTTGGTGAAGCCGCACTTACTCCGACAGACTTACTTTATGCAAAATTTGCTGATGAATTTGAAAAGCGTTACGTTTCACAAGGTTTTGAGAATAACAGAAGTATTGAGGAAACTTTGTCAATCGGCTGGGAACTTCTTAAACTGCTCCCACGCAGTGAATTAAGACGTATCAGAGAGGAATACCTTGCACAATATTATGATGAGCAGAATTGAGGTGAGTTTTTTTGGCAAGACTTAATGTAAATCCGACAAGAATGGAGTTAAGCAGTCTCAAAAAAAAGCTTGCTTCCGCACAAAGAGGTCACAAACTTCTCAAAGACAAAAGGGACGAACTTATGCGACAGTTTATGAATCTTATCAGGGAAAACAAGCAGTTACGAATTGAAGTTGAGGAAGGAATTGCAGAAGCAAATAAATATATGGCAGTTGCAGGCTCGGTAATGCAGAGGGAAGTACTCGAAACAGCATTAATGATTCCAAAACAGGAAGTTGAACTGGAAGTATCAGAAAAAAACGTCATGAGCGTGTATATTCCCGTGTTCAATCCGAAATACAGAACAGGTGATGCGGACGATATTTATTCATATGGTACAGCATTTACTTCTGTTGACCTTGATGGTGCTGTAAGTGCATTGAGTGATATTTTCCCGAAAATGATAAGACTTGCTGAAATAGAAAAGGCTTGTCAGCTTCTGGCAGATGAGATAGAAAAAACACGTCGCCGTGTAAATGCACTTGAACACATAATGATACCCGACTATCATGAAACAATAAAATATATCACTATGAAATTATCTGAAAATGAGAGAAGTACAACAACATCTCTCATGAAAGTAAAAGATATGGTGCTTAAACAAAGTCACAATTTCAGCTGATATTGCAGAAAAAGTCCACCGTCTTCATGAAAAAGACGGTGGATTTATTTTTATTTGATTAATTCGCCGATTATGTCCTGTTTACGTTTTATTTTCTTTGAAGTTGTCTTATTGAACTCAACATCACGTATGCGCATACGTCTTATAGCTTTCGGGGTGGAAACTGTTTTATTGACTTCTGAAACATGATTTGTAAAAAGCTCCTTTATCTTGTCAATGCCGTTTTCTGCAAGAAATTCCTGATTAGGATAAATTTCTGCTGTAATCTGTCCGTCCTCTGCGTATACAAGAACTTCTGAAAGCCAGTCAAGACCCGAAAACTTGTTTTCAAGTTCTTCCGGAGAAACATTTTCGCCGTTGCTTAAAATAATGAGATTCTTTTTTCTGCCGGTGATATAGAGATGATTTGTGTTGTCAACATAACCTAAATCACCTGTTCTAAGCCAGCCGTCTTCTGTAAGTGATTCTGCCGTAGCTTCAGGATTTTTATAATATCCTGCCATTACAGACGGACTTTTTGCCCATATTTCACCATCAACAATTTTAACCTGACAGCCGTTAACAATCGTGCCGACGCTCTCCATATTTGTATCATCAAGATGAGCTGTTGATATTCTTGGTGAACATTCTGTCATGCCGTAACCTTGTGCTATTGGTATGTTGAAACTGCGGTAAGCTTCGGAAAGTGTGGGATTGAGATATGCACCACCGCTGTAAATTCCTCTGAGACGACCGCCGAATGTTGCAGTTGCAACGGCATTTATATCTGCTTCGGGGTGAGCATCTGTAAAAGCCTTGATTTTTCTGTATATTGTTTCTGCAATCATAGGGACAAGAAGTATAATTGTAGGCTGGAAAAGCTTGAGATTCTGCGCTATGTGCATCATGGAATCATTTACGCATACCTGTGTGCCGTATCTGAGAGAAAGAAGTATATCGCAGGTAAAGCAGTATACATGATGAATAGGGAGAACAGACAGAAGCACATCACTTTCATCACTTTCATTATCCTGACACATTGTATTGTCGATAAAATTGCTGTGGAGAAGCATAACACCCTTGCTCAATCCCGTTGTACCTGATGTGAAAAGGATAGCTGCCAGACTATCAGGAGAAATTGGTGTCCACTCCATAGGCTCGTATGATTCAAGCACCTTTGCAAGACTTGTTTCGCCCTCAACTTCCTGCAATGATACAAAAGTCTTTACCATAGGGCAGTTTTTGCGGACAGCATCAAGCATTGGTACAAACTTCTTGTCAAAAAAGAATACTTCTGAATCAGAACGGCGGAGGTGGTCACATAAATCGTCCTCTTTCATCTGTGCATCAAGCGGTACAATGACATTTCCACTGCACGCCGTACCGAAATATGCAGTAAGATATGCACTGCTTGTTGCACCGATTAATGAAGCATGAACTTTTTTTCCCTGTGTTTCTGCGAGAAACCTTCCTACACGCTTACTGTTTTCGCAAAGCTGTCTGAATGACGTTTCAACAATGTTCTTTCCGATTTTTTCTTTGAGGAAAGTTTTATCTCCGTAACATTCTGCGGATTCTGCAATTAAATCCTGCAATGTTTTTACTTTTGACTTATCCATAAAAATACTCCTTATTTAAGACTTTCAATATACTTGATTGCTTCACCTACAGTTGTGATTTTGAGTACATCTTCTTCCTCAACTGTAATTTCAAAAGTCTCCTCAACTTCTCCGAGAAAACTCATGAAGTCGTATGAGTTGAAGCCTAAATCTTCAATGAAACGTGAGTTTTCTGTAACTGCGCTTTCCTCAACATCAACATAATTTACAATGATTTCTTTAATCTGCTCAAACATAGTAAAATCTCCTTTATATATTATTGTTTGCTTATATCATATCAAGAATTTCGCCAATTGTGCGGTTGCTGTTCTCAATTCCTCTGAATATTACACGGCAGAGGTAGTAATAGAAATATTCCATTTCATAATCAGTTACAGCGGCTTTCTGATACTCAAAGTTAAAGTTAAGTCCACCGTCTTCTACACGGTGCATAACTGTAAGATAAAGTGGCTGTGCGGCAACACCGTTCGTATACCAGAAGCTCTTATACGGAATATCAGGAATATCATCTGATGTCTGCTTCATTGACATTGGCTGATAGGTAAGACTAAGACTTTCATAAGTCTTGCCCTGAGTATTCCAATGATTAGCCGACATCATCATCTGTGCGACTGAATCATAATTGGCATGACGGAAAATAGCGTTCTGCTTTTCCTGATACATTTTAAGACCGTCCATAAAAGTCATATCGGGACTCATGATTGTACGAATCGGGAAAAAGTGTATTCTTGTACCGCCTGAACGCTTTTCAAGAAGTGTGCCACGTCTTGCAACGCAGGTTCTGACAGAAACATCTTTTTCATTATCGTTGAACTTCGAAAGAACTGTCCTCAATCCCATAAGGAGCAGGCACACAACAGGAACATGATTTTCCTCGCAGAATTTCAGCAAACGGTCGGACGGTTCTTTTTCAAGCTGAAAAACAGATATTGAAGCACGGGTATCTGTCTTTTTGTTGCTTGCGGCTCTTAAATTCGGGTTATTTTCCTCACGTCTTTGAGTAATCAGCTTGCCCATACCGTTAAAATCAGTATACATAGGCTCACTTTCTGTTGTTATATCTTTCCAGAACTTCTCATCTTTCTGACGTGCCGGAGAATTTGCCTCATATGCAAGGTCTTTTTCAAGGCACTTGATATATGACTGCATAGGCTTCGGATATTCAGTGCCGTAACGTTTGTTGCAGTAAATCTGGAGAACATCAGAATAAAAAGTGATGATAGAACTTGAATCCATTGTCATATGGTCAACTTTGCTGTATATACCGTTATAGCCGTCGGGGAGTTTAATCATTTTAATGAGATTCATGGGTGAGTTGAATCTCTCAAAAGGTACAGCAGTCCATTTACGCATTTCATTATGTGCATCTTCTTCATTCCAGTTTGAAAAATCGACAAGTTCAATATCTCTGTCATCAAATGGCACAAGATACTGTAAAACATCACCGTTTTCCTCCTGATAGAAACGGAGACGCATTGAATCAAGACGATTATATGCCTCCTTTATAGCACTTTTAAGAAGATTGAAGTCCGTATCCTGCTGAATATACAAGCCAGTTCCTATATTAAGAAGCTGATGAAACGGACAGGAAAGTCTTGAAAAATTGTGAATACGCTGTGCGGCTGTAAGCGGATAAGCTTCAACCTTAACGCTGTTGATGATTAATTCTTTCATGATTAAAACTCCTTTATTTTTCAGACAGTTTCGGGAATCCAGTTATTTATAAACTCAATTTCCTTGCTTTCATATTGCTCTGTATTTTCATATGCACTTGCACCATGACCCGCATTTTCCACAACAAGTATATCTTTCGGTGCAATGCAGGCATCATAATTTTCATATACCATTCTTGTTGGTACAAAATTATCTAATTCTCCGTGAATGAACAGGACAGGACGGTCATTTGTTTTCATAGCCGTGATTGTTGAATAGTCATCAAAGCCATATCCTGCTTTTTTTCTGCACATCATTGAATTTATCTTCATAACAGGAAATTCAGGTATATGATAGTCACGTTTCAGAATATGTGCAAAAACATCATGCGGAGAAGTAAATGCGCAGTCGCTTATGATGCATTTTACATTCTCTGGAAATTCGGGAAGTCCAGATGCCATAAGAACTGTTGTTCCACCCATTGATGTTCCGTGCAGAAGTATTCTTACATCTTCACCGAAACGCTTGATAACATAGTTAATCCATGAAATGCAGTCGAATCTGTCAAGAATACCAAAACCGATATAATCGCCCTCACTGTCTCCATGCGCTCTGTGGTCGGGCATAAGGCAGTCAAAACCTTGTCTGTGGAAAAAATATGCGTGAGAAGACGAATCAAGACCCTTGCTTGTGTAGCCGTGTTCTATAATTGCAACTCTGCCGGTCGGCTTTTCAGCAGGAAGATACCATGCGTGAAGTCTGATACCGTCACGTGCTGTAATATATATTTCCTCAAGATTTTGAGAGCGTACCCACTCGCCACGTGGAGTAAGAGTTTTTTTGTATTCCTCCCACTTTGCCATATCTGCCATTTCGTTGAGATCAACTTTTACACCGTCCTGACGTGGTATTACCTTATTAAAAAGGGTATATGCGGCATATACCGAAACAGCTCCTGCAACAGTAACAGTTCCGAGTACAGCATTTAACAATTTCATTTGATAAAAGCACCAGCTTTCTGAAATTTGACTGTCGGTCAAATTTCTGTTTTTTTATATTCTATCACGGATTTGACCGCCGGTCAAGTGTTTTTCAAAAAAAATATTGCATTTTTCAAAAGTTTGTGATATAATTAAAAAAAATCCATGAAGGAGGATAATATTATATGAAAATTGATAAGAGAGAGCAGATACTTGAATCGGCGCAGGAACTTATGTGCCAGATTCCTGACAAGGATATTTCCGTAAATCTTATTGCCCAGAAGGCAGGAATTGCAAAAGGCGGAGTTTACTATTATTTCAAGAGCAAGGACGAAATACTTGACGCTGTAATCGAAAAATGCTATAAAAATGCGATACATGAATTTTTCAGGGGTCTTGACTATGAGGGAACGTCATTGCAGAAGATAAAGTTGTTGTTTCAGTCAATAATAAAAAGTGAGTTCAGCAACAATGAAAAAAACCTTATTTTAAGTTTGCACCTAAGCGAAAATATACAGCTTCACAACAAAATGAAAATGATTGCCGTTCAGGAAATTTCACCCATTCTAACGGCACTGCTTCAGCAAGGTTGCGCAGAGGGAAGTATACAAACGGAATATCCGAAAGAAAGCGCAGAAATGATTGTTGCAGTTATCACATTTTTTCTTGATACCAGTCTTTTTCCGTCCGACAGTATTTCAACATATCACAAATTGAAAATATTTGCTCATGTTCTTGAAACAAGTCTTCATGCTGTTCCCGGAAGTTTCAACTTTCTTTTTGAGCCGATTCCGTGAAAAACAGTAACAAAGTTCCGTTATACAGCATATACTGTAAATAATGCTGAATAAAGGGGCTTTTTGTTATGGACGGAATTATTATCACTGTTGCTGTTGTTCTTGGTGTTATAGCTTTTATTGAAATTATATCGCTGTTTTTCACGATACCGCTTGAAAATTCTCCGCCATATGTTACAGTTCTACCTGTTTTTTCGGAGGACGAACAGTTTCAGCAGAGACTTGAATATATCATGCAGAAAAGCTGTGGCAGAATCAATATAATTATTGTGGATTATTCTGCAAATCCGCTTCAAAAGGAGCTTTGCAGGCAGTTTACAGAGGATAATCCTGATGCTGTTTTTATTTCCAGCAATGAACTTGAAAAATATTTTGCTGAAACATTTGCAATTTCCGAAAAAATATAGTATAATGATATATGCAGTGAAAAATAAAAGAGGTGGAATTATGAGCAATGAAGATTTGCGAATTGAAGGCACAGTTGAAAAAGTTATATTTTTTAACGAAAATAACGGCTATACTGTTATAAAACTTGAAACAGACGACGGACTATTTTCTGTTGTCGGAAATCTTGGCAAGATTGATGAGGGCGAAAGCCTTATTCTTGACGGAAAATTTGTTGTCAATCAGAAATATGGTATGCAGTTTGTAGCTCAATATTGTGAGAGAAAACTTCCTGATACATCTGTAAATATCGAAAAATTTCTTGCATCTGGAGCAATACAAAGTATAACAAAATCAATTGCAAAGAAGATTATAAATGCTTTTGGTGATGATACACTGAATATCATGGAGAAAACACCTGAAAGACTTACAGAAATAAAAGGAATCTCACAGAAAAGGTGTGATATGATA
>CAMWKY010000018.1 GCA_947174965.1 uncultured Ruminococcus sp.
ATAATTATTCTAATATAACCTTTTATTCTGTCAAACGGATAAATTCTGTAATATATTGGCTTATAGAAAAAACAGAATGCCATTAATGCAGTAATAATGCCTACAATTATCAGCGGAAATAATTTTTTCTTTTTATTTTCCATAAGTTGCTCCTTTTACCATTATGGCGGATTATACATTGGCATAATATTATTAAGTACAATAATCACAGCAATAACAGCAATGCAGGCAGGCAGTGCAAAATATTTCTGTAGATTAAGCAGTACAGTCTGTTTCTTTTCGGAAATATTCACAGCACTTATAATTGTGAATATTACAAGGGCAATAAATCCGCAGAAAGTAAGCGAGCAAAGAATCATGAAATCTGCAAAATTTCCGCCTGCCGACGATTTACCGTAACCGGGATAAATCCAGTTCAGCGCACGGAGTGAAAATTGTATTTGTATCTGCACATACCAAAATAAAATGGTGAATGGAATTGATAAAAAGATTTTAGCAAAAGCCTGTTTCAGCGATTTGCTGTAGACTGATAATCCTGTAAAAAGTGCAGATATTACGGGAATTATTGCAAACGGTATCATAACACAATCAGTTTTCAGCAATACTATTGCATTAAGAAAGTGTGCAGGCAATAATAATACCGCAATCTGAAAAGCTCCTGCAAAGGTTGATAATAAATTATTGTTTTTCATATAATTAATCCTTATCAGTCATAACAACTGTAATAACGGAAATATTATCACTTCCACCGTTTTCGAGTGCCTTTTTAGCAAGCATTTCAGTTCTTATAGCAAGATTTTTCGGCAATTCAAGAATTTCCTGAATATCAAAAGGGGAGAGGAAGTCTGAAAGACCGTCTGTGCATACAAGAAGTATATCACCGAAATCAAAACCGCCATCTATAACAAAAGTGTCTATTTTCGGGCAGTCTTTTATATTGCCAAGAACAGGAAATATAATATTTCTGTGAACGTGTGTTCGCTTTTGTTCTTGTGTAATTTGTCCCTCATCATATAAAAGCTGTACAAATGACTGGTCACGTGAAAGCTGGCTGATTTCACCATTGCGGAAACGGTATAATCTTGAATCGCCGACATTAAATGCAGTAACAGAGCCGTCTTTGTCAACAGCAAATCCGCACAGTGTCGCCTGCATATTGTTTGTTTCGGAGTTGTCACGGCTGAAATCAGCAAGCTTGTTGTGAACTTTCATAATACTTGCGTGTATTTTATCATGTCTGTAAATTTTATTGTCAGCTAAACTTTCAAGGCACATTGCCGAAGCAAGTTCCCCTGCATTTTCGCCTGATACACCGTCAGAAACAGCAATTATAAAAGGTGAGTCCATGCAGTTTTCAATTGAGCCGTCTGTTGAAACTTCTTGTCCTATGAGAATTGCATCTTCATTATGAGGCATAACGCCTTTTTGAGTGATTCCGCAACAATAATACATATTTTATACCTCTATTGAGTAAAATTTTTTTGCATTTTCGCAAGTGATGTCAATAATTTCCTGCGTGGTTTTACCTTTCAGTTCAGCAATTTTTCCTGCTGTATATATGAGCATGGAGCTGTCACAGCGTTTGCCCCTAAATGGTTCAGGCGACATATACGGACAGTCCGTTTCAATAAGAAGTCTGTCAAGCGGTACAGCTTCAAGAGCCTTTACAGCTTTTTTTGCATTTTTGAAAGTAATAACACCTGTAAAACCTATATACATACCAAGCTTTATAATTTCCTTTGCTGTTTCGGCAGAACCGCTGAAACAGTGCAGAACGCCTTTCGGCTTGTGCTTTTTCAGAATATTGAGTGTGTCTTCACTTGCATCACGGCTATGCACGATTACAGGCAGATTAAGTTCACTTGCAAGAATAATTTGTTCCTCAAAAAGCTGAATCTGTTTTTCTCTGTCATAGCCGTCATAGTGATAGTCAAGTCCTATTTCACCGACAGCCTTTATTTTTGCCGAACTCAAAGCAAGTTTTCTGATGCTTTCAAGGTAATCTTCGGGATTATCTTCAATATCTTCAGGGTGAACTCCTGCTGATGCGTAGATGTAGTCATATTTTTCAGCAAGAGTTATATTTTTTGCCGTATCATCAACAGATACAGATGCAAGCATAATATATTTCACACCTTTTTCTTGCAGTGAATCAAGAACAGAATCCCTGTCAATATCAAAGGCATTGTCATTGTAGTGAGAATGTGTGTCAAATATATTATTCATTGTTTTCACCACTGTTTTCACTCTCATCGTATTTATAATATGCTGAAACAAAATCATCTATAAATTTTTTTGATGGGATAAACTCATCATAAGCGACTTCGCCGTCCATAATAAAGAAGTTTGCAATAGATGTTCCACGCTCAAGCATACTCTTTATAGCAGTTTTATGATTTTTATAGTCTACAGCAGTGATATTTGTATCAACCATATTTACAATAGTATTGAATGAGTTGTCAAGGTTATCAGATAGACGCAGACCGTTAGATTGATTAACCATAGATGCAATAATAGAACTTGCACTGTAAGCACGTTCATACTCACCGTCTGGATATGCGGCATAAGTCAGAAGTGTGTCAATCTGTTCTGCATTGAGATACTGATTTTTGCCGTCCGCATTGAATCCCGCAATATCAGCAGAAACAGGATAGGTTACACCGCCGAGAATATCGCACACCTTTACTAATGAAGATGAATCAAATTTCATATAGCGGTCAACTGTTATTCCGAAAACTTCTTCTGTAAAGCTTACAGCAGAAAATACACCGCCTTTCTGGTAGGCATCTGTTATACTCTCTTGATTTCCGTCAATCAATGCAATAGTGTTTGTTGGTATTCCAAGAAATATAATTTTTTTATCTTTTGGAATTGAACGCATCAGCATAAATGTCAGGTTGCATCTTTCGTCCGGTTCATCAAGTACAAGTAAAATAGTGTGGTTGTCGGCATAGGTTGTTGTTGTAACTTGTCTTTTTGGCGGTTCAGGGAGCTGGTCGTTTCCGTCGATTATTCCAAGATAGTGCAGAAGAAAGAATGTTCCTCCGCCTACTATCAGTATACCGATAAAGATTGTAACAAGATACGGTACAGCAATACTGCCTATTTTCTTTTTTGCCATTAAAAAAATCTCCTTCCGATTGACAAATTATTAAAAATGATGTATACTATATAAAGAGTTTTACTGTATACTGCTTTTACGGCAAAACTACAGCTTAACTTATTGTAACACATATTATAACATTTTTCAAGTGTTTTTTTAATTTTTAAATGAAATTTAAGGAAAGGGTTAGAAAATGAAGCCATATCTGAAAAGAGCATGGGCAGAAGTTTCACTTGTCCAGCTCAGAAAAAATGTTGAGATTATTAAAAGTCTCAATGCACCCGAAACTGAAATAATGGCAGTTGTAAAGGCAGATGCTTATGGTCATGGAGATGAGCATATTATAAAATGCCTTGCCAATGACTGCGGAATCAGGTATTTTGCCGTTTCAAATCTTGATGAGGCAATAGCTGTCCGTAAATTCTGCAATGATGCGGAAATACTGATTTTAGGCTATACACCGCCTGAATATGCTCACGAAATTTCAGCGTACAATATAATTCAAGGTGTTGTATCTATGAAGTATGCACAGGAACTTTCAAAAAATACGCCGAATCCTATACGCTGTCACATAAAAATTGATACAGGTATGGGAAGAATCGGCTTGCGAAGCAGTTTACCTGAAGAATGTGCTATAGAAATAGCAGAAATCATGCAGACTGACAAAATTTCCGTTGAGGGAATATATACACATTTTTCTGTTGCAGACAGTGATACTCCTGATAATATTGCATATACTGACAAGCAGGAAAAATTTATCCTTGATACTTATGATAAACTTGTTTCTATGGGAATAAATCTTCCGCACATACACTTCATGAACAGTGCCGCAACCTGTTACAGAAATTCCAGCAGAAGCACTCTTTCACGTGCAGGAATTATTCTTTATGGACTTCACCCCGATATAAGTCTTGATATTCCAGACGGACTTGCACCTGTTATGGAGCTGAAAGCTGTTATTTCTCAAGTGAAAACGGTCGGAGCAGGAACTTGTATAAGCTATGGCAGAACTTTTTCCGCAGAAGATGAAATGCGTGTTGCAACTGTTACAATCGGTTACGCTGATGGGTATTCCCGACTTCTTTCGTCAAAAGGGGAAATCCTCGTTCACGGAAAACGCTGTAAGATAATCGGCAGGGTATGTATGGACCAGCTTATGATTGACGTTTCAGACGTTCCGCAGGCTGAATCGGGTGATATTGTAACGCTTATAGGTCGTGACGGAGATGACATTATAACAGCAGATGAACTTGCATCACTCTATGGTACTATCGGCTATGAGGTAGTATGCGGAATTTCAAAGCGTGTACCACGAATTTATGTTGATTAATGCGTAAAAAAATTAACGGAGGTAATTGAAAAATGAGTAAAGCAATGACAATCTTCTATGAAGTCGGGGACAATCTTTATGTAAACTTAACAAACAGATGCCCTTGCAATTGTACATTCTGCATAAGAAACAATGCGGACGGTGCATATGGTTCGGATTCTCTGTGGCTGGAGCATGAGCCGACTATTGAGGAAATTTTTGCGGACATGAATAATCTTGACATTGCAAAGTACAATGAAATAGTATTCTGCGGATACGGTGAGCCGACCTGCCGACTTGATACACTTCTTAAAGTTGCACATGAATTAAAGGCACGTCCACACTGTCCGTTACTCCGAATAAATACAAACGGTTTAGGCGATTTGATTAATGGTTGTTCTGTTGCAAGAGATTTATGTGATGTACTTGATATTATTTCAGTAAGTCTCAATGCAGGCACAAAGGACGAATATATGAAAGTTACACGCCCAAAATTTGAAAATGCGTGGGAAGCTATGCAGAAATTCACCGCCGACTGCGTACAGCAGAAATCTGCAAAGGTTATCATGTCGGTTGTGGATGTTATACCGCCTGAACAGATTGCAGAATCAAGAAAAGTTGCTGAATCTCTGGGAGCAGAATTAAGAGTGCGCACTTATGATGAATAATGCACAAAAACCAACACAACATTTTGTGAGATTTTTTATTCCATATCTATGGAAATTATCAGCAGAATATGTTATAATGTCTATGTAGGCATTGTCATTATTTTAATAACATTGCTGTACAGGATATTGTTTCAGTTCATTTTTGTATAAGGAGCATTTTTATGTCAAAAAAAGGAAAAATTATTCTTGCTGTTTCAGTTTCAACGATAACTCTGCTTGCAGTATCTGCAACGGTCGGAGTTATGGTGTGCAAGAAAATATATCAAAAAAAATACTTCTCTGTTGACTGAAACAGACTGTTTACTAAAATTTTAATATAAAAGAGGTTTATAAAACGATGAATGTCAAATTTGTAAAAGCAGAAACTTTAAAGCAGAAGCCAAAGCCTGATGAAGCACTTGGATTTGGTCATATTTTTACAGACTATATGCTTGTTATGCCTTATGATGAGGGGCAGGGCTGGCATGACCCCGAAATCCGTCCTTACGGCAATATCGAGCTTTCTCCTGCCGCTATGTGTCTGCACTACGGACAGACTGTTTTTGAGGGATTGAAGGCTTACAGAACAGCAGAAGGCAAGGTACAGCTTTTCCGTCCTGACGAAAATTTCAAGAGACTTAATGTTTCAAACGAGAGACTTGTTATTCCTGAACTTCCTGAAGATTTGGCTATGGAATGTCTTATGGAACTTCTCCACGTTGAAAAAGACTGGGTTCCTTCAAAAGACGGAGAATCACTTTATATCCGTCCATATATTTTTGCCTGCGACCCATATCTTGGAGTAAAACCGGGTGAACATTACTTATTCATGATTATTCTTTCACCATCAGGTGCATACTATGCAAGTGGTCTTGACCCCGTAAATATCTATGTTGAAAGCAAATATGTCCGTGCTGTTCGTGGCGGTATGGGATTTGCAAAAACAGGCGGTAACTATGCGGCTTCCCTTATCGGACAGGACGAAGCACACAAGCAGAACTATTCACAGGTTCTCTGGCTTGACGGTGTAGAGCAGAAATATATTGAAGAAGTCGGAGCTATGAATATTTTCTTTGTTATCGACGGTGAAGTTGTTACTCCTATGTTGCAGGGAAGTATTTTACCAGGTATCACAAGAAAATCTGCTATCGAGGTATGTAAATCAAAGGGTATAAAGGTTTCTGAAAGACGTATCACAATTCAGGAAATTGCAGATGCTTATGATGCAGGCAAGCTTGACGAGGTGTTCGGAACAGGTACAGCTGCCGTTATTTCTCCGGTTGGTCATCTCAAATGGAATGACAAGGTTATGGAAATCAACGGAAACAAAATCGGCAAGATTTCACAGATGCTTTATGATACAATGACAGGTATTCAGTGGGGCAAGATTGAAGATACATTCGGCTGGACTGTTGAAGTCAAGTAAAAATAAAAAATCCTGTAATGCAATATGCGTTACAGGAATTTTTTTGTTATTATTCAGTCATTTCCCAGTTGTGATAAACGTTCTGAACATCATCATTATCTTCGAGATGTTCAAGCAGAAGATTCATTTTCTTGATGTGTTCTTCGTCAGTAAGAGTTGTGTAAGTTGCAGGAATCATTTCGGATTCGGCAGATATTACATTGTAGCCTTTTTCTGTAAGACCCTCCCTTAAAGCATGGAGATTTTCGGGTGCGCACTCAATTTCAACAGTTTCCTCGTTTACCTCCAAATCATCTCCGCCACATTCAAAAACATCGTCCATGACAGTATCTTCATCAAGACCAGTATTTTCAAGAATTACAATACCTTTTTTGCTGAACATGAATGAAACACAGCCTGTTGTACCAAGATTTCCGCCGAATTTGTCAAAATAGTGACGTACATCACCGGCAGTTCTGTTTTTATTGTCCGTGAGACACTCTACTATAACAGCTACACCGTTAGGACCATAGCCCTCGTAAATCATAGTTTCATAGTTATTCTTATCCTCACCGCCCGCAGCTTTCTTGATAACACGTTCAATATTATCGTTAGGCACGTTATTAGCCTTTGCTTTTGCAATAAGGTCACGGAGTTTGCTGTTGTTATTCGGGTCAGGACCGCCCTCCCTTACTACAACAGTGATTTCTCTGCCAATTTTAGTAAAAATCTTACCTTTAACAGCGTCTGTAGCCTCTTTTTTACGTTTGATATTATTCCATTTTGAATGACCTGACATTTTTAGTCTCTCCTTATTCTGATGTAATATAGTTTTCGTCCGTACCACTTTGGATTCTTCTTAGCTTGTTTTTCTTGCTTTCATGGTAATCAATGATTGCCATAACAGATGCACCAACAACAAAGCCTGCTGCAAATCCTGCAAGTACTTTGAGAACGGAGCTTTCAATTGCTTTTGTAACTTCTTTTTCAATGTAAAGTTCTTCCATTTTTTTCCTGCCTTTCAAGTTCCGAAATCTATCGGAGCATTTTTTATTATGATTTCAAAAAGTTCATTGATTCTGTCATTTTTTTCAAGAAGATACAGATAACCAAAAAGGCACTCTATAGCTGTCGCCCGTCTGTATTCAATTGCATCAGCGTGTTTCGGAACAGTATTTCCTGTTGCGTTTCTTCCACGTTTAAGAACAGCAAATTCTTTTTCCGTGAGATATTGTGACAATATATCATACTTTGATGACTGAAACTCTGCACATACAAGCTTTATCTTTGCAGAATGAAACTTTGCTACAGGCATATTTGCAATTCTCAACAGATATTCCCTTACAAGAGTATCATAAACACTGTCGCCGAGAAATGCAAGGCTAAGCGGACTGTACATATTAACATCACGTTCTGTAAAAATCTTTTTTTCCATAATCAATAAACAAAATCAAATTCAAATCCGTCTATATCTACGGTATCGCCCTCCTGAATACCCATTTCTTCCAATTTTGCAATCATTCCGCTGTTGATAAGAACACGCTGGAAATATTGTAAAGAAGAATAGTCATCGGGGTCAACTGTACGCATTATAGGCTGAATCCATGAAGCATCAATATAATAAATTCCGTCCTCTATAGTTATTTCAAATTTCTTGCCTGCCCCTGCCATATCATCAAGTTCAGCCTGCGGAATCGGTTCAGGTTCATACTCTTTTATAGGCGGAAGTGTATCAAGTATTTCTGTAATTTTTTTAACAAGTTCTTTTGTGCCTTGTGTTGTAGCGGCTGAAATGCAGAAAAACGGTATGCCTTGTTTTTCAATGAAACTGCGGAAATCCGCAATCTGCTCCTCTGTTGCCATATCGGACTTATTTGCTGCCACAATCTGCGGACGCTTTGCAAGCTGTTCATCAAATTTTGCAAGCTCCTGATTTATAATGCGGAAATCATCTTTCGGGTCACGTCCCTCAATTCCTGAAACATCGACAACATGGACAATAAGCCTGCAACGTTCAACATGGCGAAGAAACTCATGTCCAAGACCGATTCCGTCGCCTGCACCCTCAATAAGTCCGGGAATATCAGCCATAACGAACGATTTTTCCTCGTCTGCCTTGACAACTCCAAGAACAGGGGTTAATGTTGTGAAGTGGTAGTTTGCGATTTTTGGCTTTGCGGCACTTACAACTGAAATAAGTGTTGATTTGCCCACGTTCGGAAATCCGACAAGTCCGACATCAGCGAGAAGCTTCAGTTCAAGAGTTACCTCGAACTCCTCACCCTGATAGCCAGGTTTTGCAAATCGTGGGATTTGTCTTGTGGGAGTTGCAAAATTTGAATTTCCCTTTCCGCCCATACCGCCTTTGGCGAGTATTTTCGGCTCGTCAGTTGACATATCAGCCATTATTCTACCAGTATTTGCTTCACGAATAAGTGTTCCACGTGGAACTTTTATAATAAGCGGTTCTGCACTTTTTCCCGTGCAGTTTCTTGAACTTCCGTTTTGTCCTTTTTCGGCAACGTATTTACGTTTGTATCTGAAATCAATAAGTGTTGAGAAATTATCATCAGCCTGAAAAATAATATCTCCGCCACGACCGCCGTCACCGCCGTCCGGACCACCGGCAGCAACATATTTTTCTCTATGAAAAGAAACTGCACCGTCACCGCCGTCTCCTGCTTTTATCTTAATTTTAGCCTTATCAACGAACATTTTAAACCTCCTTGAATGGCTTTTAATGAAAAATCCCAAGCAAAAGCTCGGGATTTATGACGCAATGATATTGCTTACTGTTCTGTATAGACAGAAACTTTCTTGCGGTCACGACCTAAACGTTCAAATTTTACCTTGCCACTTACTGTAGCGAAGATTGTATCATCTGAACCGATACCAACACCAACACCCGGGTGGATATGTGTACCTCTCTGGCGAACGATGATATTTCCAGCTTTTACAAACTGACCGTCAGCACGTTTTACGCCAAGTCTTTTTGACTCTGAGTCACGACCATTCTTTGTAGAACCAACACCCTTTTTATGAGCGAAGAACTGCATACTAATCTTGAACATTGTTACTTACACCTCCGAAATAGTGATTTTAATGGTTTTTGGAAATTCCTCAATGATTAGTTCAAAATGATGCATAAGCTGTTTGATGATTTTAGAGGCTGTTTCGTTGTCTGCACTTTTTATACGACATTCGACAATACCTCCGTTGACACTGACTTTTGCATCACATCTGAACTCGGAAAGCATATTTACAGTGAGCTGAACAGCAGAAGAAACCGCCGCACACACAATGTCTTTTCCTCTTACGGCATAACCTGTATGACCGCTTATTTTAAATCCGGAGAAAATTCCATTAGTTTTGTAAAATTTCGACTGAACCATGATTAAGCCTTGATAGCTTCAATCTTAACCTGAGTGTAAGGCTGTCTGTGACCCTGCTTTTTCTTTTCGCCTTTCTTTGGCTTATAAGTGAAAACAGTGATTTTCTTGGACTTGCCGTTCTTAACAACCTTAGCTTCAACAACAGCACCTTCAACATAAGGAGTTCCAACCTTGATGCTGTCACCAGTGTTTACAGCAACAACCTTATCAAAAGTGATAGCCTGTTCTGCTTCAACTGCGAGCTTTTCAATGAAGATAACGTCTCCCTCATTTACCTGATACTGCTTTCCGCCTGTTTCGATAACTGCGTACATTTTAGTACACCTGCCTTTTTATATAAACTCGCTGCATCAGGCGTACTTATTGCACTTAGAAAGCCTGTCTGCAAGCGGTATTATTATTTTATCACACTTTTTGGAAATTGTCAAGTCTTTTTTGCGTATTTTTCAAAAAAATTATACAGTACAGCAGAAAAATATCCGCTGTACTGATTAATTGTTTTACCAGACCTTGTAATTTTCACTGCTGATTTTATAAGCAGTTCCAGGTACAAACAAATCTTTAGGTTCGTGACCTTGTTCCTGATTGACTTTTCTGAGTTCTCTGAAAGCGACACTGTTCATAACAATTTTCTGGACATCTGCCTGCGGAGGTCTTGTATTGAGAAACTCAAGTACAGCCTGCTGAATGTAGAAATATGAACGGAGCTGAGTTTTCTTGAACTCAATTCTTGCATCATCTTCGAGGAGGAAAAGACTGTCGCCCTCCTGATAGCCGAGAGTGAGTTTAGCAAGAATTTCAGGAATGAATATTCTTACTTCTGCGGCAATATCCTTGTTTCCTGCAATTTCGTCAAGTTCTTCTGCCATTTTGAGATATTCTTCACGGTTGTTTGTATTGCACATCTTTTCAAGAGCAGCTTTTGCGGTTTTCATGACAACTTCTTTCTTGAAAGGACATTTATCGTCTTCACGCTGTACAAAAATAGCGTACTGTTTTTCACAAAGGAATCTTTCAGATGCATTCCATGTATCGATATATTCCTTGTATGGTCTTGCAAGTTCATTGCATACAGAGCCGTTTACACGGACTTCAATAATTTCATTCTCTTTGTGCTTTGCAAGATAAATTCTTACCCAGTAGTATTTTTTTGAACCAAGATACTTTGGTATCTGATTGATGATGCCGTTGATGAGCATAACAGGCTTTTCATCAGGCTGAGTACCGATTCTTACAATTGACTGTGCATACATATCATATTCATAGTGCTGATTGAGATATGTTGATGTAATGTGGAAAGGATTTTTCTTGAACATTGACTGGTCAAGCGGGTGCCATACTCCGCCGTAGAAAATATCGGCAGCCATTTTTGCAGCATCTTCATAAGTTTCGCCCTGAGCGTCAACAGGTTCAATCAAAGGCTCGTCAAAATCATCATGTTCAACAATGAAAATAGCCTGAAGAAGTTTTACATTTTCCTTGTCCTCTGTTCTTCCGATTCTCACGTCAACTGTAAAGCCTCGTGGCATGATGATACAGCCGTCATAGAGTGTTCCTTTGAGTTTTTCATTGAGTGCATTGAGGATTGCCTCTTTGTAGTCAAAGCCTTTTTCTTCTGATGCAGCATTAGCAACTGCTTCTTCCTGATTTTTTTTCTTGAATAATGCCATTTTTTCACATTCTCCTTGTTAAATATATTGTTTTATTGCAACACTGCACAAAATCCGCAAAATATCACAGACTTTGTGTGATGTTGTTTGTTTATAAACCGAATCCGTTCAGGAGCATTTTCAACTCCCGAACATTTCCGGTATTATATGTTATTTTGTAAACTGCGCCGCAGCCCAGCCCTCTTTTATGCTTACATTTTGTTTTATAAATCCGACATTTTCAACTGCTGTCAGAACTTCTTCCATACGTTCCTCAATTATGCCAGAAATTATAAGTGTTCCGCCATCTTTGAGATAACGCATAAAATAGTATTTCATGGCTATAAGCACATCAGCAACTATATTTGCCGTAATTACGTCATATTTATTGTCGATTTCTTCGGCAAGAGATTCATTATTAAGAATATTGCCGAAAAAGGTTTTGTATTTTTCTTCAGGAATATTATTTTTTACAGCGTTTTCCTTTGCAGTTGCAACAGCATTTTCTTCAATATCAACAGCAACAGCATTTTCTGCGCCAAGAAGTACAGATGCAATTGAAAGAATACCACTGCCACAGCCTATATCAAGGACTTTTTCACCGTTTTTTATACAGTTCTCAAGAAGTTCAAGACAGAGTCTTGTTGTGTGATGCTGACCTGTTCCGAAACTTGATGCAGGGTCTATTTCAAGGACTGTTCTGTTGTCATCGTTGCTGTATTCTTCCCATGACGGTTTAACGGCAAGTCTGTCGCCAATTTTGAAGGGTTTGAAATACTGTTTCCAGTTGTTAGCCCAGTCCTCCTCACGTATACTTGAAAGTTCCGCCTCTAAACGTCCGTAAATGCCGTCTGTATCAGCAGATTTCATTTCCGCAAGCATTGATTTGATTGATAAAAGCATATCAGCTCTCTGATTATTGCATGGAAGATAAACTGTTATGCAGGTTTCACAATCGGCAAGTCCCATTAAGTCGTTGTCAATATAGTCCCACTGTCCGTTTTTATTTTCAAGAAACTCATTGAAATCATCAGAATCCTTGATAACAAAACCCTTTATACCAATATCCATAAGATTTGAGCATATGATTTCTATGCCGTCAGCGGTTGTGTATATGTTGACTTCTGTCCATTCCATTGAATAAAAACTCCTTTAATTGTTAATTAATTTTATTAGTGCAATAACATCGCCTGAATCAATAATTCCGTCAAAATTTATATCAGCTGCACTAAGTTCTGAATCTGAAAGAGTTGAAACTCCGTCAGCAAGCAACTCTTTCTGCTGAAGATACGTATTAAGCAAAGCAAGGTCATATTTGTCAACACTGCTGTCATTATTTATGTCGCCTGTAATCTGATAAGCTGATTCTGTTTCTGAAAAAAGATTAATATCAACCCAGCCTGTAAAATCAGATGATTCAATAAGTCCGTAGTTTTCACAATATGCTGAAATTTTAACAACATTTCCGGAAGTAAGAGTTGCTGAAATGCTGTTGCCGTTTATTTCGGAATAAACTGTCACGGGTTCACCGTTCTGAACGAAATATTCAACAGGTTCTGTAAGTGTGATTATATTATTTTCAGGCTTATAATTGGTATCGGGAAGATTTTTTCCTTTAAGATACCAAAATTCACCTTGCAATCCGTCAGGATAGACAGTATAAAGGTCGCTTTCCTGATTGGCAGGGTCGCACATAATTATATTACCGTTACCTGATACATTTTTGATATATACCCAGTGAAAGCCATTGTTCTGCATGGCAACTCTTGCTATAATATAATATCCATCATTCATCAAGGCTCTTATTTCGTCGGCAACTTCTGATTTTTCAGTGCTTGCAAAATCTCTGTCTCCGCCCCATTCAATTTGTGGTATAATTTCATGTACTGTTCCCCAGCTTGCAATTGCTCCGCCAGAGGTAAAGCCGTTCATATTTGTATATGCATTAGCAAGTATTTCAGGGCTGAACTGTTCAATATCAGTTATACCCATATTTGCCAATGCTGTATTGTCAATAGAATCAGAATCCATAGCCATAATAGCTAAAGATGTGATAAGACAACCAGAACTTCTTATATCTGTATCGCCCATAGGTGTATTGCCCCAGCGTTCATCAATCTGACTCCATGAGAGATATTCATTGTAAACTGATACTTCTGATTGTACTGAAATATCATCAGCTACAGAAGTTTTTGGTGCGATAAAGCATAATGACATTACAAAAGCAGACATTACGCTGAAAAATTTTAATCCTGAATTACATCGGTTATGCAGATACTGCACTGGTATCGACCTCCTTTAAAAATCAAACAAATTATTTTTTGTGCTTCTGCCTTCTTTTTTCTTTTATGGATTCTCTAAGAGCCTCATAGGCAGAAATGTACTCCTCCATAGCTTTTGTTTTATCTTCTTCTGAAAGTTCTGCACCTCCGTATTCTGCCCTTTCAAAAAGCGTTGCTACAGTTGAAATATCTGCACCCGATACACGTTTTACAGTTTTTTCCGCTTCACGTGTCGTGCAGGAAACAGGAATTTTATAAAGTCTGCAAATTCGGTGAATTACACCTGCAACAGCTTCATTGGGTCTTTTGCGATTGTTTATAAGGCTGAAAAATTTATGTGCAAGAACAGGATATGAAATTATGAGTATAAGTGCAAAAATGCACCATACAAGAATCCATAAACCTGCCTTTGACAACATACCCGAGGCATTACGGTCATTTGTTTCCTGATTCATACTGTCCCATGTCATAGTAGGTTCAAAAGTAACCCAGCCAAAACCCTTGATATAAAGTTCAGGAAATCCATGTGCTTCTTGCGGAGTTATAACATATAAATCTTTATCTTTGCTGTTTTCATATTTTTTATTCATATTAAATCCCTCACAAAAGCGGGCAGGTATTCCGCAGGCTCTTGCAAGAAGTGTCATAGCTGTTGCATATTCATAGCATACGCCTTTTTTTGTTCGGAAAAGAAAATCCTCTGCATTTTCTCCTACTTCTTTGCGGTAGTTCAGGTCATAAGTATAATTGTTTTCGATAAAATACCATTCAAGAGCTTTTGCCTTGTCATAATCGGAGTCAAGACCTTCTGTTATTTCCTGTGCAAGACTATATATTTTCTCATTACTGCCATAGTCAAGAAGTTCATATCTGAATGAATCATAAAGAAGATTTACCTTTATTATATCCCTGTAATGACTGATTTTTTCATCATAATAATCAACTGATTCTATTATATCAGATGCAGAGT
>CAMWKY010000019.1 GCA_947174965.1 uncultured Ruminococcus sp.
CAATAGAAGTGCTGTAGTATTTTGTACTTATAATCAAAAATACTATAGCTAAAAATTTCTATGTGAGTATCTCTTTTAATGCAGACAGATACTGAATTTTGTGATTTTTGTGCAAATTGCAATAAAATCAACTCTGAAATTCAGTCTTATTATATATGGTATTTTTTGGCAAAGTATGATATAATATATATAAGTCGGGCGGGACTTGTCCATGTTCTGTCCGGTAAAGTTAAAAAACTGGAGGTATATACCAATGGCAAACAAATATTGCTACCTTTTTTCAGAAGGTAATGCTACAATGAGAGAACTTCTCGGCGGTAAGGGTGCTAACCTTGCTGAAATGACAAACATCGGTCTTCCTGTTCCACAGGGCTTCACAATCACAACAGAAGCTTGTACACAGTATTATGAAGACGGTGGTATTTCAGATGAAATCATGGCTGAAATCGAAGAGTATATCGTAAAAATGGAAGAAATCACAGGTAAAAAGTTCGGCGACAAGGAAAATCCTCTCCTTGTTTCTGTTCGTTCAGGTGCAAGAGCTTCAATGCCTGGTATGATGGATACAATTCTTAATCTTGGTCTTAACGAAACTGTTGTTGAAACAATTGCTGAAAAATCAGGCAACGCTCGCTGGGCTTGGGACTGCTACAGAAGATTCATTCAGATGTATTCTGATGTAGTTATGGAAGTTGGTAAGAAATATTTTGAAGAACTTATCGACAAGATGAAGGAAGAAAAGGGCGTTACTCAGGACGTTGAACTTACAGCAGATGACCTTAAAGAACTCGCTTCACAGTTCAAGGCTGAATATAAGGAAAAAATCGGCGTTGACTTCCCTGCTGACCCTAAGGAACAGCTTATGGGTGCTATCAAAGCTGTATTCCGTTCATGGGATAACCCAAGAGCTAACGTTTACAGACGTGACAATGATATTCCTTTCTCATGGGGTACTGCTGTAAACGTACAGTCAATGGCATTCGGAAACATGGGCGACGACTGCGGTACAGGTGTTGCATTTACTCGTGACCCTGCTACAGGCGAAAAGAAGCTTATGGGTGAGTTCCTCACAAATGCACAGGGCGAAGACGTAGTTGCTGGTGTTCGTACTCCTATGCCTATCACACAGATGGCTGATACATTCCCAGAGGCTTATGCACAGTTTGTTGAAGTTTGCAAGACTCTTGAAAATCACTATCATGATATGCAGGATATGGAATTTACTGTTGAACACGGCAAGCTCTTTATGCTCCAGACAAGAAACGGTAAGAGAACTGCACAGGCTGCACTTAAAATTGCTTGTGACCTCGTTGATGAGGGCATGAAGACAGAGCAGGAAGCTGTTGCAATGATTGAACCAAGAAACCTCGATACACTTCTCCACCCACAGTTTGATACAAAGGCTCTTAAGGCTGCAACACCTATGGGCAAGGGTCTTGGTGCATCTCCTGGTGCTGCTTGCGGTAAGGTTGTATTTACTGCTGATGATGCTGTTGAATGGGCAGAAAAAGGTGAAAAGGTTGTTCTTGTACGTCTTGAAACATCACCTGAAGATATTACAGGTATGAAAGCTGCACAGGGTATTCTCACAGTTCGTGGCGGTATGACATCACACGCTGCTGTTGTTGCTCGTGGTATGGGTGAATGTTGCGTATCAGGCTGTGGCGACATCAAAATGGACGAAGCTAACAAGAAGTTTGAACTCGGCGGAAAGACATTCGTTGAGGGTGACTATATCTCAATCGACGGTACAACAGGTAATATCTATGATGGTGTTATTCCTACAGTTGATGCTCAGATTGCTGGTGAGTTCGGAAGAATCATGGCTTGGGCTGACAAGTACAGAACACTTAAAGTAAGAACAAACGCTGACACACCTGCTGACGCTAAGAAAGCTCGTGAACTTGGTGCAGAGGGTATCGGTCTTTGCCGTACAGAGCATATGTTCTTTGACCCTGAAAGAATTGCTGCATTCCGTGAGATGATTTGCTCAGATACAGTTGAAGAAAGAGAAGCTGCTCTCGCTAAGATTGAACCAATGCAGCAGGCTGACTTCGAAGCTCTCTATGAGGCTCTTGAGGGTAACCCTGTTACAATTAGATTCCTTGACCCACCTCTCCACGAATTTGTTCCTACAGAAGAAGATGACATCAAGGCTCTTGCTGAAGCACAGGGCAAATCTGTTGAAACAATCAAGAACATCATTTCAGGACTTCACGAGTTCAACCCGATGATGGGACACAGAGGCTGTCGTCTTGCTGTAACATATCCTGAAATTGCTAAGATGCAGACAAATGCTATCATCAAGGCTGCTATCAACGTTAAGAAGAATCACCCAGACTGGACAGTTAAGCCTGAAATCATGATTCCACTCGTTGGCGACCTTAAGGAGTTCAAGTTTGTAAAGAAAGTTGTTGTTGAAACTGCTGATGCTGTTATCGCTGAAGCTGGTGCTGAACTTGAATACGAAGTTGGTACAATGATTGAAATTCCACGTGCTGCTCTTACAGCTGATGAAATTGCTGCAAATGCTGACTTCTTCTGCTTCGGTACAAACGACCTCACACAGATGACATACGGCTTCTCACGTGACGACGCTGGCAAGTTCCTCAATGCTTACTATGACAAGAAGATTTTTGAGAACGACCCATTTGCTAAGCTTGACCAGATTGGTGTTGGTAAGCTTATGGATATGGCTGTTACAATGGGTAAGGGTGCTAATGACAAGCTCCACTGCGGTATCTGTGGCGAGCATGGCGGTGACCCGACATCTGTTGAATTCTGCCACAAGATTGGTCTTGACTATGTATCATGCTCACCATTCCGTGTACCGATTGCACGTCTTGCTGCTGCACAGGCTGCAATTGCTAACAAGTAATTTGTAATTACTTCAAAATCAGCAAATTTGTAAATGATGCAAAACGCTGTTTATATGCTAAAACAAAAAAAGAGTACTCTATTGGCATGATATTGTTAATGTGTATATCTGAATAAAAAATAAATCCTCACAGTTTCGGCTGTGAGGACTTTTTTTGCTAATGCAGACATTCATATAAGAAAAGCTATGCTATTTGGTTTATTTGATAAAATATATATGCTATGCTCATGACATTTCATATAACTGATATTTCCACTAATTCTTTGCTTTGTGGTATTAAATTTTTGTGCAAATATGCCTATCACAATTCGTGTGTTCTGACTACCATTCAATTTAAGATAGTCTTCAATGGTTCTTCTGATATTATAATTCATGTTAATTTTCCTTTTCATGTCAATTCTCCTTTTTATTATAGATATAAGCTGTTCTACGTTTAATAGTTTTATTGGGAATGTGTCGAATACCAAGTTCAGGGTGTTCTGTAATATAAATATAAAAATTTTTTCCAAGCACACCAGCGTTTCCTCTATCTATGTTCGCCCATTCTTCAGCAGAATACACATCAGGAACACAAAACTCTTTATTTTCAAAATCACCTGCAAGAACTCTCTTTACAACTTCATCTACACAGAAGATTGTTTTTTCAGAAAATAATTTGAATCTTATATACTCCTGTATGCTCATTCTTTCTTTTGCAGCCTCATCTTCCAAACGCTTGCTGTACTGCTCATTCAAATCAAATCTGTATGTCATAATATGACCCCCATTAATAATTTTATCAACATCGACTGCTGACATTAATAATATTATAACATTGTCTGCTATCGTTGTCAATACTTTTTTTTAAATTTTTCAAAATTTTTTTGCATATCCTGTTTACAAGGTAAATAATCCAGAAATGAAGCACTCTAATTGCAGAAAAAGAACTGATTTTTGACAAACTAAAAGCCACACAAAAACGTGTGGCTTTTATATATTTATATAATTACTTATTGATAACTCTTACACGGACAACGCCGTCAACAGCATTGATTTTACCCTCAACAGAGCCAGGAACTTCACCTGTAACATCAAGCATTGTATAAGCAAAATCGCCCTTGCTTGCGTTAGCCATATTTTCAATATTGATGCCCTCATTGCCTACAGCTGTAGTAATTGAAGCAATTGTTGTAGGTACATTCTTGTGGATTACACAAATCTTTGTGCCTACAGCATTCATTGAAAGATTAGGATAGTTTACACTGTTTCTGATATTGCCGTTTTCGATATAGTCAATGATTTCTTCAGCAGCCATAACAGCACAATTGTCCTCACTTTCAGGAGTTGAAGCACCAAGATGAGGAAGAACAATAACATTTTCTTCGCCAAGTACAACATCATCAGCAAAATCAGTTACATATTTAGCAACCTTGCCTGCCTTGATAGCAGAAATAACAGCTTCACTGTTGATAAGTTCGCCACGAGCAAGATTGATAAGACGTACACCGTCTTTCATCATGTCAATCTGTTCAGCATCAATTGTATTCTTTGTCTGTGCAGTGTATGGCATATGGATTGAGATGTAGTCGCTGTTCTTGTAAATATCATTGATGTCTGTAACAACCTTTACGGACGGCTCAAGGTGAAGAGCTGCACCAACAGAAAGATAAGGGTCATAGCCGATAACTTTCATTCCGAGAGCATCAGCAGCATTTGCAATTTTACCGCCGATTGCACCAAGTCCGATAATACCGAGTGTTTTTCCTGCAATTTCAGGACCTGCAAATTTTGATTTACCGCTCTCAACTGTCTTTGGAGCATCTTCCGTGCCTTTAAGTGAAGCAGCCCATGCAGCAGCCTCTGTAATCTTTCTTGACGAAAGAAGCAATGCACAGATAGCAAGTTCCTTTACAGCATTTGAGTTAGCACCGGGAGTATTGAATACACAAATACCCTCCTGTGCGCATCTTTCAACAGGAATATTGTTTACACCTGCTCCGGCACGTGCAATAGCAATAAGCTTGTCACCAAATGTCATATCGTGCATTTTTGCACTTCTTACCATGATAGCATCAGGATTTGCACAATCATCAGATACAGCATATTTGCTCTTGTCAAAAATATCTGTACCGATAGCAGAAATTTTATTAAGTGTCTGAACGTTAAACATTTCTATCAGCTTCTTTCTTAAAAATTTTAATTATGAATTTTCTTCCTCAAATTTTTTCATAAACTCAACAAGTTTTTCAACACCCTCAATAGGCATAGCATTGTATATAGATGCTCTCATACCGCCAACACTTCTATGTCCTTTAAGATTTTCAAAACCTGCTGCTTTTGATTCCTTTATAAACTTAGCGTCAAGTTCGTCATTTCCTGTAATGAAAGGAACATTCATAAGTGAACGGTCTTTCTTTTCAACAGTACCTTTGAACATCTTGCTCTGGTCAAGGAAATCATAGAGAATAGCAGCTTTTTTCTCATTATGAGCTTTCATAGCTTCAAGACCACCCATTTTCTTAATCCACTTGAATACCTTGCCACAGATATAGATGCCATAACATGGAGGAGTATTATAAAGAGAATCATTGTCAGCCTGTGTTTTCCATTTAAGCATTGTAGGAGTGCCAGCAAGAACATCATCACGGATTAAATCTTCACGGATAATTGCAATAACAACACCGGCAGGACCGACATTTTTCTGAACACCGCCATAAATTACGCCATACTTTGTAACGTCAACAGGCTCTGAAAGGAAACAAGAAGAAACATCAGCAACTAAATCCTTGCCCTTTGTGTTCGGAAGTTCCCAGAACTTTGTGCCGTAGATTGTATTATTCTCGCAGATATATACATAATCTGCATCTTCAGGAATATCAAGGTCTGAACAATCAGGAATATAAGAGAAAGTTTTGTCAGCAGATGAAGCAACTGCAACAGCTTCACCATACATCTGTGCTTCCTGATATGCTTTCTTTGCCCACTGTCCTGTAATTATGTAAGCAGCCTTCTTATTTTTCATAAGATTCATAGGAACAGCCGCAAACTGCTGTGACGCACCACCCTGAAGGAAAAGAACCTTGTAATTATCAGGAATATTCATAAGGTCACGCAAATCCTGTTCTGCTTCTTTAATGATGTTATCATAAACTTTTGAACGGTGGGACATCTCCATAACGGACATTCCACAGCCCTTGTAATCCAACATTTCTTCAGCTGCTTCTCTAAGAACTTCTTCAGGAAGAACAGCAGGACCTGCACTGAAATTGTAAACTCTGCTCATTTTAAAAAACCTCCGTAAAAACATATATAAATTGTCAGCATAAGCTACATATCTATATTATACTATCATTGACAAAATAAGTCAATATCTATCTTGAATTTTTTTATAAATTAATAAAATTGTTTCATCTGGTAAACAAAAACGGCAGAAAATCCACCGTTTCTGCTTTATCGTATCTTTGCACCGACAGGAATATTGTCATCAACAAAAATAACTTTCACGCCGTCAGGGGTATCAGCTGCACAAATCATGCCGAAACTTTCAACTCCACGAAGTTTTACAGGCTTGAGATTTGCAATAAGCTGAATCTTCTTTCCGACTAAATCTTTTGGAGTGTAATATTGTGCAATACCTGAAACAACCTGTCGTCCGCCCATACCATCATCAAGCTGTAAGCAGAGAAGCTTGTCAGATTTTTTGACTTTTTCAGCAGAAATAATCTTTGCTACACGGATTTCAACTTTTGCAAAATCATCAATTGTAATTTCGGGAGCAAGTTCAATTTCTTTTGATTCGCCCTTTTCCTCTGCTGAAAGTTCTGACTGTGCATTTTCCATATTTTTCTTGATTATGGAGTTAAGTTCTTCAATTTCCTTTTCAACGTCGATACGTGGGAAAAGTATTTCACCCTTGTGTACAGTTACATTTTCAGGAAGTACGCCGAATGCTGAAAGCTTGCCGTATTCAACGTCGGATTCAGATGCGCCAATCTGCTCCCATACTTTCGGCATTGTTGTCGGCATAAACGGACTAAGAAGTGCGGAAATGATTCTGATAGCTTCAAGAAGATTATATAAAACAGTTGCAAGTTTTGCTTTCTTTGATTCGTCCTTGCCGAGTTTCCAAGGCTCTGTTTCGTCAATATACTTGTTTGCACGGTCAACTGCCTTGAAAATTTCTTCAAGAGCCTGCTTGATTTTAGTTTCGTCCATATATTTTTCAACTTCAAAGAATACACTTACAACAGTGGACTTAAATTCTTCATCAAGTGCATCTGCTTCACGCTCTGTCGGAAGTGTACCGCCAAAGTATTTGTCAGCCATTGCAACAGTACGTGATACAAGATTTCCAAAACCATTGGCAAGGTCAGCATTTATTCTGTTAATCATTATTTCATTTGAAAATGAACTGTCCGCACCAAGTGCCATTTCACGCAAAATATGGTATCTGATAGCATCACAGCCATATCTTTCGCCAAGTACAAAAGGGTCAACAACATTTCCAAGAGATTTACTCATTTTTTCGCCGTTGAACGTAATCCAGCCATGTACAGCGAGATGCTTTGGCATAGGCAAATCAAGAGCCATAAGAATTGCAGGCCATATGATAGCATGGAATCTCATAATATCCTTTGCAACCATATGAACATCGGCACTCCAGAACTTATCAAAATCGTTATATTTATCATTCATGTAGCCAAGTGCTGAAATGTAGTTTGAAAGTGCATCAATCCATACGTACACAACATGACCCTCATCAAATGTTACAGGAACGCCCCATTTGAAAGTTGTACGTGATACACATAAATCCTCAAGACCAGGCTTTATAAAATTGTTTACAAGTTCTGTTGCACGTGTTTTCGGACGAAGATAGTCTGTTTCTGTAAGAAGTTTTTCGATACGTTCAGCAAACGGAAACATCTTAAAGAAATAAGCTTCTTCTTTTGCGAAAGTGACAGGGCGGTGACATTCAGGACAACAGCCGTTTTCGTCAAGTTGTGAATCAGTCCAGAAACTTTCACATGGAGTACAGTATTTTCCCGAATATTCGCCTTTGTAGATGTAGCCTTTATCATAAAGAGCTTTGAAAATCTTCTGTACTGTTTCAATGTGGTAATCATCAGTTGTGCGGATATATCTGTCATAATCAATATTCATGTATTTCCAAAGTTTCTTGAATGTTTCAACAACTTCATCAACAAATTCTTTAGGCGTAACACCTTTTTCATAAGCTTTCTGCTCAATTTTAAGACCGTGTTCGTCTGTACCTGTAAGGAACATTACGTCATAACCCTGCATTCGCTTGAAACGGGCGATAGAATCGCAGGCTACTGTTGTATAGCAGTGTCCAATGTGCGGATTGCCTGACGGATAATAAATAGGAGTTGTAATATAAAAGGGTTTTTTTGACATAAAATCTCTCCAATCATAATATATTAGCTTGCAAGTGAAACAGGCTCATTGATATTATAACATAAAATTTCCTGTTTGTCCATTGTTTTTTCAAAAAAATATTGACTTATTTGCAAAAATAGGGTATTATATATATGTATGAACAATAGAGGAGAATTTAATGAATAACAAAAAACAAACTTTCTTTTCTGTCGCTGGCTGTATTATGACGGCAGTAACAGTTTTTTTCGGTGCTGTATTTTCAACCGCTTCACCAAGCAAAACAAAATATCCTGTTTTTGGTGTGGACGTTTCAAACTATCAGGGGAAAATTGACTGGAAAAGAATTGAGGAACAAGGTGTAAAATTTGCATTTATCAAAGCTACAGAGGGAAGCGGTCATGTTGACGAATCAGTAAAATTCAATCTTGAAAATATTGCTGAAACTGCTATTCGCAAATCATGCTATCACTTTTTCAGCTTTGACAGTGCAGGCGAAACACAAGCAGAAAATTTCATATCAGCAGTTGACAAGGATAAAATAGATATGCCGCCTGTTGTTGATATTGAATACTACGGAGACAAACATCAAAACAAGCCGACAAGTGAGGAAGCAAAAAAAATACTGACTCCACTGCTTGAAATGCTCGAAGATTATTACGGTACAAAGCCGATAATATATACTACTTTGCCTGTTTATTACAGATACATTCACGAAAATTTCAGCGATTATCCATTGTGGATTCGCTGTACTCAACTTGAGCCTGATTTATTTAACTGGGACTTCTGGCAATACAGCGACTGCGGAACGCTTGACGGTTACAACGGAAATGAGCCTTGTATTGATTATAATGTTTTTTATGGAACAATGGAGGAATTTGAGAAATACTATGATATTTAAGTTAAAATCATCAGTCAAGGACTATATATGGGGCGGTACTAAACTTCGTGACGAATACGGAAAAACAGGCGAATATGAAAGAATTGCTGAAAGCTGGGAGTTAAGCTGTCACCACGACGGACTGAGCATAATAGAGGGAATAAATGTTCCGCTTGTGGAATATCTTGCTAAGCACCCTGAAGCTATGGGCGAAAACTGTAAAAAATTCGACGATTTCCCTATACTGATTAAACTCATTGATGCAAAGGACAATCTTTCTGTACAGGTTCACCCGAATGAAAAGTATGCTATCGAACACGAGGGCGAACATGGCAAGACTGAAATGTGGTATATAATCGACTGCGAGCCTGATTCGTCAATTATTTATGGTTTCAAAGATAAAATCACTAAAAAAGAGTTCAGACAAGCTATTAAAAATGACACACTCTTTGACAAGCTGAATATTGTACCCGTGCATAAAGGCGACGTTTTCACGATTAAAGCAGGTATGCTCCATGCAATCGGCAAGGGAATTTTACTTGCGGAGATTCAACAGAGTTCAAATGTAACTTATCGTGTGTATGATTATGGCAGAAACAGGGAACTTCACATAGACAAGGCTATTGATGTTGCAAGACTTACACCAACTCCACCAACTCCAATAAAACCAGTTGAAAATATAAAAAACAGCTATGCTGATGATTATAAAATTATAAACAGCAAATATTTCAAGGTTTTTCTTGAACATGGCAACACAAAATATATATCATTTCACATTCCGAAAAAATCATCATTCACCCATGTTCTTGTAATTGAGGGTAATGGCATAATACAGGCAGATTACTGCACAAGTGAAACGAAGATTATAAAAATAAAAAAGGGTGACAGCTTTTTTATTTCGGCAGGAAGTGACTGGGGAATTTTAGGAAATTGCAGTATAATTTATACTGTTATATAAATAAAAAAACGGAGGAAATTTTTATGAAATACTATGTAGGAATCGACTTAGGCGGTACAAATATTGTTGCAGGTGTTGTTGATGAAAACTACAATATCATTGCAAAGGCAAGCACAAAGACAAACTGCCCACGTCCCGAAAAGGAAATTGCTGACGATATGGCAAAAATGGCTTTACAGGCTGTTGCAAATGCAAATCTCACAATTGAACAGATTGAGTGGGTAGGAATTGGCACACCCGGTATTGCAAACAGTTCAACAGGTATTATTGAATTTGCTGGAAATCTTGGATTCAACAACACTCCTATGGTAAAGTACATTCAGGAGACTATTGACAAACCTGTATTTATTGAAAATGACGCTAATGCTGCTGCTTACGGTGAATATGTTGCAGGTTCTGCAAAAGGTGCAAAAAATGCTGTATGTATCACACTTGGAACAGGTGTCGGCGGTGGAATTATCGTTGACGGAAAAATCTATGCAGGCTCAAACTTTGCAGGTGCAGAAATCGGACATACTGTTATCGAAGTTGACGGCGCACAGTGTTCATGCGGACGTAAAGGCTGTTTTGAGGCTTATTCTTCTGCAACAGGTCTTATCCGTATGACGAAAGAAGCAATCGCTGAACACCCTGACTGCAAAATGGCTGAAATGGCAAAAGAAAAGGGCAAGGTTACAGCACGTACTTCATTTGACTGCATGAGAGCTGGCGACAAGTATGCTAAAGCTGTTGTTGACAAGTACATAAAGTATCTCGCAGCAGGTATTACAAATACAATCAATATCTTCCAGCCTGATGTACTTTGTATCGGCGGTGGCGTATGTAATGAGGGCGACCCGTTGCTTCTCCCTATGAAAGAACTTGTTGAGAAAGAAAACTTTGCAAGAAATTCAGCTAAGAAAACAGAAATTGTTATTGCTAAACTTGGCAATGATGCTGGAATTATCGGTGCGGCTTTCTTAGGTAAGGCTAATGAATAATAAAAATTCTGTAATGACTATTCATGCAGAACGTGACAGCGTATGTATGGGCGATGACTGCAATGCACCCAATGCAAGAGAACTTCCATATAGTTCTGACGAACATATCTCGGCATTTCTTATAAATACGGTAGCAAAATATGTGCCTAATGTAACTAATTCCACATGGGTTATTATTTCAGGTACAGGTGAAGAAGTCGGCTGTATTATATTTGACAAAAACAGTAAAGTCAACTGTACGCTTACAACCAAAAGAGATATTTATGTCTATGAATTAGGCTGTTCTATATTCTGTAGACTAAAATAAAAATTAGGCTATATGCACAAAAATTCGTTGTGAAATTTGTGCATATAGCTATTTTTTTTATCCATGCAACAATTCTGCATTTTTTTTACACTATATTTATGAATCGATTTAAAGGAGGGATTTCATATGACTGATTTCTCCGCAGATGTAAAACTTGCAATGAACGGCAATACAAAAGCATTTGCAAGGCTTTACTCTCTTGTATACAAGGATTTATACCATATAGCACTCTATAGTCTTAGAAGTCCGCATGATGCTTGTGATGTAGTGAGCGATACTGTTCTTGACGCTTTCTGCACCATACATAAATTAAGGGACGAAAAAGCATTCAGAAACTGGATTATGCGTATACTTTCAGCAAAAATCAAACAGAAACAGCGTGACTATTTCAGCGATACAACAGTACTTACAGATGAAAACGAGCCTGAAAATGAGTTTGATTTTGAAAATCTTGAACTAAAAGAAGCTATGGAAAAACTTGACCCGCAAGACCGCCTGATATTATCACTATCAGCAATAGACGGCTATACAAGTGAGGAAATTTCTCAAATCTGCGATATAAATGCAAACACAATACGTTCAAGAATAGCACGCATAAAAAAGCGGTTAAGACTTGAATTATCCTGAAAGGAGAATATCTCATGAATAATGACAGAGACAAAGTAAAAGAAATACTTGAATCGGAAGAAGTACCCGAAAAGCTCAACCCTGAAAACATCAGCAAGATGCTTGACGAAAAAGCACCAAAGAAAAAGCGTTCAGGCATATCAGTTTTCGGACGTATAACAGCTATGACGGCAGCTTGTGCATTGATTGTCGGCACTACAGTTCATACTGTTAATAATTATAGTTTTGTCAAGAAAAACTGTTTCACACAAAAAAACCCTGTTGCTGACAGTAATAATGATATGTCATCATCAAGCACAACATCAACTACTGTTGAAACAGTTACGCTTGAAAATGTAGCTGCTCCGTATATGTCAGGTGCAAAGGACTATGAGCAGATTTATAAGCTTATTAAAAAAGCTGAAAAACAGCACACAATTTACAAAAACATCATAACAGGCGGCGGTGTCAACTTTGAAGCTGCTGTTGATGAGGCAGTAAATGAAGATGTTGCTCCGGCAGAATTTGATGACAGCTTCAGATTTACTCAATCAAATGAAGCAGGTTATAATTATATTGAAGCTGAGGAAGAACCTGCAACAGATTTTATTCCGCCGATTACAGAATCAACAGAAGTACCGACAGAATCAACTACAGAAGCAGTCACGACAGAAGAAACAACTGAAACAGTCACAACAGCAGAATCAACAGAAACAAAGTCAACAACAGAAAGTGCAGAAACAACTACAACTACAACTACAACTGAAAATGATGAAGATGAGGACTATTCAGAAACATACAATCAGGAAGCAGGAGTTCTTGAAGCTGATATTGTCAAGACAGACGGCAAGAATATTTATTATCTGGTAAATGATTACTATTCAAAAAGCGGTTCTCCCATTCTTAATATTGCATCTGTAAAAAAAGGCAAGTTCACGGACTCAAAGCAGATTTCAGTTGCTCCCGAAACTTATCTTGAGGACGGCTGGGAAAGTTATACAAATATAAGTGATATGTATCTTTACAATGACATGATTGCAGTAATTGGCACTTGCAATTCATATATTCATGAAGAAAATGAAAATTATGGCACTGACAATGACATATATTTCACGCCGTATCACTATGAAGATGACAACAAATGCTTTGTATCGTTCTATACAAAAGATGCTGAACTTATCGGCACATACTGGCAGGACGGCGACTACAGTGATGTAAGAATATCCCCCGACGGATATATGTACCTCACATCAACATACTATTCATGCTCATTCAGTGAAATTGAAGATGTTGACGATATAGAAAGATATATTCCGGAATGTGGTATTGATGATGTTGTTGAGTGTATGCCGGCAAGCGATATACTTTTACCAAAAAAGAAGCTTGACAACAGCATGAATTTGAGCTATACTATAATAGGAAGCATTGACCTTACAGTGTCAGAACAGTTCACCCCTGTTGATTCAAAGGCACTTGCTGATTATACAGGAAATCTCTACAGTTCAGCTGACAACATCTATGTAACTTTCGGCTATGAAGATACAAATATAACAAGAATATCAGTCAGTGGCGGAAATATAGTACCTATGGCATCAGGAAAAGTTGAAGGCTCTGTTAAAGACCAGTTCTCAATGAGTGAATATGACGGCTATTTCCGTATTGCTACAACTGTAAGCAAATGGGTTAATCATGGAAACTTTATTACTGACGCATTGGGAGTTCCTACAGAATCAGAATTTATAAGAGACAACAGAGTGTATGTTCTTGATATGGATTTGAACACTGTCGGATTAGTCAGCGGATTCGGTGAGAATGAGACAATCAAATCAGTGAATTTCAGTGGAGATATGGGCTATGTTGTAACGTACAGACAGACTGACCCGCTTTTTGCAATTGATTTGTCAAATCCTGCTGAACCGTTTATTACAGACGAATATAAGATTAATGGCTACAGCACATATATGCAGAACTGGACAGACGGTTTATTATTGGGATTTGGTGTAGATGCAGACGAAAACGGCATGGAAAACGGTGTGAAACTTGTAATGTTTGACAATTCAGACCCGTATAATCTCAAGGAAGTCGGACTTTATTCAATAAACAATCAAGATAATAAAGAAGTCTATATCGATTCGCCAGCAGTATGGGAGAGAAAACAGCTCCTTATTGCACCTGAAAAGAATCTTATCGGTGTACCTGTTACAATATATGAGAATATACAACATGACCACGATAGAACAGAATATGTGTTCTTCTCATATGAAAACGGTGAATTTATCAGAAAAGGCTCAGTTTCAAAGGATTTAATCTGTGATTACATCTATGATTACTACGTTAACACATCACTCTTTGGCAGAGCTACATCATTCTTTGACAGAGCTGTATATATTGGTGATTATGTATATATTCTTTCTGCTGATAAATTTGTTTCTGCTGATATTGAAACTATAACTGTTACTGACGAAATTAACTTTGATTAAGTCAATGCTTCACAAAATTATTAGTTTGTATAATTATGGAGTGATAA
>CAMWKY010000020.1 GCA_947174965.1 uncultured Ruminococcus sp.
TAATGTAACGTCAATCAACCAAAAATAACATTTTGGTTATATTTAGTTGCATTTTTGGAAAATGTTTAAAATAGTAGCAACTGAAATAAAAAAAGACTGCCGAAACAGTCTTTTTTTATTTACTTCTTTAGCTGTTTGAGGAGTTCAGCAAATTCAAGAGCTTTGCCAAGGTCGCCATCAATTTTGAGCTTGCCAAGTGTAAATGCAGCAACTGCATCAAGGTCACCGTTTATGAGCTTGATAAGGTTTTTCATCTTCAATGACATAACACAATTTCTGTCGTTGTATTCGTATGGCATGATTGTAATATTGTGGTCTTTTACCTCAATATAGAAAACACCCGGATTTCTCTGCTGGTCAGGATTGTCAATGTCAGATTTTTCAATATCTATAAGGTTAAACTGGATTGCAAGAAAATTACAGCCTGAAACATCAATAGCCTGTGCCTTTTCTCTGAGTATATCCAGAAATTCGCTGAACTGAATATCCTCTTTTATAACATTTGTTTTTTCTTTCATGATAAAAGTCCTTTCTGTTAAAAAAATTTATATAGCAGTCTTTTCTTCAAGGAATGAAACAAGTTCATCAAGTGAAATACGTATCTGCTCCATTGTATCACGGTCACGGACTGTAACGCAGTTGTCTTTTTCGATAGTATCAAAGTCGATTGTAACGCAATATGGTGTACCGATTTCATCTTGACGGCGGTATCTCTTGCCTATTGTGCCTGTTTCGTCAAAGTCAACCATGAATTTCTTTGAAAGCATCTCATAAACTTCTTCAGCTTTTGGAGTGAGTTTTTTTACAAGCGGAAGTACAGCGCACTTATAAGGTGCAAGAGCAGGGTGAAAGTGCATAACTGTTCTTACGTCTTTCTTTTCGTTGCCGTTCTTGTCAACTGTAACAAGTTCTTCTTCGTCATATGCTTCTGTTACGATTGAGAGGAAAAGACGTTCAACACCAAGTGACGGCTCAATGACATACGGAATATATTTTTCATTTGTTTCAGGGTCAAAGTATTCAAGAGACTTTCCGCTTGTGTTGATGTGCTGTGTAAGGTCGTAATCTGTTCGGTCAGCAACTCCCCAGAGTTCACCCCAGCCAAACGGGAATAAATATTCAAAGTCTGTAGTTGCTTTTGAGTAGAAACAAAGTTCTTCAGGGTCATGGTCACGGAGACGGATATTTTCTTCTTGAAGTCCAAGAGTAAGGAGGAAATCTTTGCAGAAACTTCTCCAGTAGCTGAACCATTCAAGGTCTGTACCTGGTTTGCAGAAAAATTCAAGTTCCATCTGCTCAAATTCACGTACACGGAAAATAAAGTTACCTGGTGTGATTTCATTTCTGAACGACTTGCCGACCTGCGCAACACCAAAAGGAACTTTTTTACGTGTAGTTCTCTGGATATTCGCAAAGTTTACAAATATACCCTGCGCTGTTTCGGGACGAAGATAGAGTTCAGACTTGCTGTCCTCTGTAACGCCCTGAAACGTCTTGAACATAAGATTGAACTGACGAATATCAGTAAAATTATTCTTTCCGCAGTTCGGGCATACTATACCTTTTTCGTTGATGTAGTCCGTCATCTGCTGATTTGTCCAGCCTGCAACATTTGTGCCGTCAAAATTTTCAATGAGATTGTCCGCACGGTGACGTGTCTTACATTCTTTGCAGTCCATAAGCGGGTCAGAAAATCCGCCGATATGACCTGATGCAACCCATGTCTGCGGATTCATAAGGATTGCAGAATCAAGTCCGACATTGTACTTGTTTTCCTGCACGAACTTTTTAAGCCATGTATTTTTGATGTTGTTCTTGAGGATAACACCAAGAGGACCATAGTCCCATGTATTAGCAAGTCCGCCATAAATCTCTGAACCGGGATAAACAAATCCCTTTGATTTACATAAGTCAACGATTTTGTCCATTACTTTTTCAGTATTTTTTAACATATTTAACATACCTCTTTCAGATATAATTACATATTATATTTTACAGCATATTACAGATTTTGTCAAGTAAAATTCTGCGGTATCATTTTTACAGTTGTTTTTTCATGACATCATAGCATAGATAATCATTGTTTTCTGTTTTTATTATGTGATATTCGATTTCCTTGTAGCCTCTTTTGAGGTAAATTGACTTTGCCGAAAGTGAAGCATCAATCAGTATTTCATCATAATATTTTGCAATAGATTTTTCTGCATAATCAAGTAAAGCTTTGCCATATCCATTGCCCTGATATTTCGGAAGTACAAACAGACGGCAGATTTCATTTTTCCTTATTGTAACTGTACCTGTTGCCGTTTGTTCTTAATTGCAACATATGAAAACGCAGTTGTTTGAAATATCCTCTTTTATATTCTCATCGCTGTGATGATTAAGAAAAAACGTTACTGCACCATTTGGATAATAATGCGGATAAATTTCATTTATTGTAGTATGTGTAATTTCTTTGATTACTTTTAAGTCACATTTTTGTGCTAATCTTATATTCATTTTATCTGTCTTTCTGTAAATATTACTTTATCTTGTTTATCTCTGTTCCCTGTCGTGTTTCCTTTACTTCATAGCCAAGTGCAGTTATTTTGTCTCTGATTTCATCAGCAAGTGCAAAATTTTTCTCCTTGCGTGCAGACTTTCTCTGTTCGACAAGTTCCATTACTTCAGCAGGTATTTCATCAGCAGGTGCTTCAATGATTTTCTTTGCATTACTGATAAGATTAAGTCCGAGAACTTTGTCAAATTCCTCAAAAAGTGCAAGTTTTGTAAAGTTGTTTGCACCTGAATTTAATACATCATATATAGTAGTAATTGCATTTGCTGTATTCAAATCATTGTCAAGTGCAGAAGTAAAACTGTTCATAAGCCTGTCGTATTCGTCTTTGTCGAGTGGTTCATAGTTATCAGAAATAAGCGGTTTTATTTTTGCAATAAGCTTGTTGTAAGTTGTTTTTGCGTTGTCGAGATTTTCCCACGAGAATACAAGCGATTTTCTGTAGTGGGATTGCAAGCAGAAAAATCTGTAAACAATCGGGTCAAATCCTTTTTCTTCGAGAAGTGAGACTGTGAGAAATTCTCCGCTTGATTTACTCATCTTTCCGCTGTTGGTATTGAGATGCAGAACGTGAAACCAATAGTTGCACCATTCATGACCCAGATATGCTTCACTTTGTGCGATTTCATTTGTGTGATGCGGAAAAGCATTGTCGATTCCTCCGCAGTGAATGTCAAGATATTCACCAAGATTTTTCATGCTGATGCACGAACACTCAATATGCCAGCCCGGATAACCTGTTCCGAATGGTGAATCCCATTTTAACTCCTGCGCATCAAATTTTGACTTTGTAAACCAGAGTACAAAATCAGTCTTGTTGCGTTTGTTGCTGTCCTCCTCAACACCTTCACGAACTCCGACAGCTAAATCTTCCTCTTTGAAGTCGTTGAATACATAGTATTTGTCAAGTTTTGAGGTATCAAAGTAGATATTTCCACCCGACTCATAGGCATAGCCTTTTTCCATGAGTACAGAAATAACCCTGATAAATTCGTCAATGTAGGTTGTTGCAGGTGCTACAACATCAGGAGTTTTTATATTCAGCTTTGCACAGTCCGCAAAAAAAGCATCTGTATAAAACTTTGCAATCTCCATTACTGTCTTATGCTCACGCTTTGCACCTTTCAGCATCTTGTCATCACCCGTATCACCGTCGCTTGTGAGGTGTCCAACGTCCGTGATATTCATTACACGCTTTACATCAAGACCCGTGAATCTCAGGTACTTTTCTAAAATATCTTCCATTATATAACTTCTCAAGTTGCCTATGTGTGCATAATGGTATACTGTCGGACCGCAGGTATACATACTTACCTTGCCTGTTTCACGTGGAACAAATTCTTCTTTTTTTCTTGTGAGCGAATTATATATCTGCATATTATTTTCCTTTCTGATATGTTCATATATTATCTTTGTAGTTATTCAGTGCATCAAAAACTTTATGATAAACAACCTGATTCGGATAACGTCGGTAATCAGCAAAAATTTCAATGCCTGTACCGTAGAAATGCTGTAAAATTGCCGCCGCACACCCTGCACTTCTGCTCTGACCGTATTCGCACTGGCACATTATATCCCTGCCATTGTTGTAGGCATCATAGATATACTCTGCCATTTCGTCAACTTCAGGAAAATAGGCATCATATGTCAAGCCTTTTTTTGTGAGGTAGCCAATATCAAGGTCATCAAGTTCGCTGTAGAATACATCATCAGCATAATTCCAGTAATCAAGACAGTCATAATCACTGTCAATATGCTTGATTTTCGGGTCGTAGAAGCTGATAACGGCAGTATTTTCAGGAAACGTGCCGTCCTGCATCATTTTTTCTGCCTCTGCTCTTGAATATACTGATACCTGCATAAAAAAATCCTCCGTATCTGAAAATAATTCTAATTATACCACATTTTCAGTTGCTTTTCGGATTTTTTCATGCAGATTCTGAAAAATCTCTGTTTTGTACAAAAAATACAGCAAATTATTGTAGATTATTTTTCAAGTTCTGATATTTTCTTTTTGAGACTGTTAACTTCTGCCTGTAGCTTGCATAATTCAAGAGAAACGGGGTCGGGGATATGAATCTGGTCAATATCTGATGTGACTTTGCAAACCCTTTTGCCGTTCATTTTTACAACGTGAGCAGGAACTCCAACGGCTGTGCAGTTATCGGGGATTGCATTGAGTACAACAGCATTTGCGGCAATCTTGACATTGTTTCCGACTGTAAAAGGTCCAAGCACCTTTGCACCTGCTCCGACAAGAACATTATTGCCAAGCGTTGGGTGACGTTTGCCCTTGTCTTTACCTGTACCACCGAGAGTAACTCCCTGATATAGCAGACAGTTGTCACCGATTACAGCAGTCTCACCAATTACAACGCCCATGCCGTGGTCAATGAAAAGTCCTTTGCCGATTGTAGCACCGGGGTGTATTTCAATACCTGTTTTACTTCTTGCCCATTGTGATATTATTCTTGCTGTAGTGAAATTTTTTCTTTTATAGAACCAGTGTGCAAGTCTGTAACAGCGGATTGCTCTTAATGTCGGATAGGTCAACAGAATCTCAATAGTATTTCTTGCAGCAGGGTCACGCTCTTTTATAAGCTTTATATCTCGTTTTAGATGATTTAAAAGCATAGAAAACTCCTTTAATAAAATCAGTTTTAATAAAATTTCAACGTACCGCTGTTTTCAAGAGCTTTCAGAATCTTGAATCTTGCTTCGTCACGGTATTCAGGCTTTGCCATATAATACATATAAGTTTCAAGTATATTCAGATAGCTTGCTGTTCTGCCCTCAATTTTAAACTGCTCAAATCCCATAGGAACGTACTTTTCCCATATATCATCAGGAGTTATATGAGTTCTCAGTTTTCTTATATCAAAAGTACCTCTCTGCGCATACGGACAGTTGCCGAAATTGTGCTTGTCGTATATATCAGCATTAAAGGGCATATTCGGAGCTTTTTTGAGATGCTCATTATATGCTATCATCTGCCTGCCAATTGTTGCATAGTGTTCTTTGCGTAGTTTGCAGTTCGGCTCACATACGGCATTTACAAGAAGTTCGCAGTCTGCTTTTCGTGGAAGTTGTGAAAGTACGTCAAAATTGTTGTTGAAGTCATAATCCACAACAACAATGCTGTAATCTTTTTCAAGTTCTGCTTTGAGTGCATCAGGGTCTGTGATGCGTTTGCAGGTTGAACTTGTAAGCTTATATTTCGGATAGTTCTTTCTTATATATTCTTCAAGAATGGGAGAAACAACTATAGCTTCATTCATGCCATTATTTGCAAGATTCATAACCATATTGCAGAAAGGGTCATCAAGATGCTTTTTTTCAAGTACCGGATTTGTGAAAGTGAATCGGAGGGGGATATTTCTGCTGTTGAACTCCTTTATAACTCTCTTGACGTATTCTTTGTCAACAACACCCGGTTGAGGTCTTCCGCCATTCCAGACGGACGGAGGAAATACGCCATAAAATGACGCAATTTCAACTCCTTCACGGAAATAATGCGGACAGCCCCTAAGAAGTTCTGTAAATAGAAGATTTAGCTTGAATCGCCCTGAAAAATCGGGCAGATGAAATCTGACTCTCATAATTTTTTTACTCCTAACTCTATATTATGCAGTCGCCTCTTTCTTTTGCGACAAAATAACCTGCTGATTCTATTTCTTTTTGCAGAATGGAAATGCCCTCAGCCGTTTCACTACCTGAAATCAGCTTATTATTATAAAGCATATACTTTTTTCTTGCATCTTCGGGCGAGATGTTCGGCATTATTACGTTGCACCCTGTCTGAAGTCCGAGAGTTCTGCCGATTGGTGAAATACTGCCGAGTGCAGTAGTTGCAGGGAGCAGGACTTTCGGAAAAATCAGTCTTAATATACCAAGTAAGCGTAGAGTAAGTTCAAGTGTACCACCTTTTTCGTCCCTGAATGGCGTATCATTGTGCGGTATAAAAGGACCTATGCCAATCATCTGCGGTTGAAGTTCCTGCATAAAGCGTATATCAGAGATAATATTTTCCGTTGTCTGATAAGGTGCGCCAACCATGAATCCTGCACCGACCTGATAGCCAAGTTCTTTGAGATTATAAAGGCATTGCTTGCGGTTTTCAAAGCTCATTCCATGAGGGTGCAGACGATAATATAACTCTCTGTCGGCTGATTCGTGGCGCAGAAGATACCTGTCTGCCCCTGCTTCTTTCAGTCGCTTGTAACTCTCATACGAACGCTCACCGAGTGAAAGAGTAATAGCGCAGTCGGGGAAGTTGCTTTTGAGGTCGTGAATCAGCATACATAAATAGTTATCATTGGAAAAAGTAGCATCTTCGCCACCTTGCAATACAAAAGTACGCAGTCCAAGTTTACGTCCGATTTTTGCACTGTGCATGACAGCATGATAATCAAGTCTGTACCTTTCAGCAGATTTGTTGCTTCGCCTGATACCGCAGTAATAGCAATCGTTTTTGCAGTAGGACGATATTTCAATAAGTCCACGCAGAAATACATTTTTTCCGTAATACTTCTGTCTCACTTCGTCTGCATATTCAGCAAGATTTTCAGCAGTATCAGATTCTATAAGCTGTTTAAGTTCGTCATCTGCTAAATCGCCTGTACTATATAATCGTTCAACAAGTTCATTCATGTCAACCGCCAAGCCTTATCATCTCATCAATGCACTTTCTTGCTGATGTAATAAGTTCATCACTCATGATAATTTCATTCGCAGTGCCGTTATTCATACCCATAAGAGAATTATATACATCAGGAAGTGTTGTAAGTTTCATATTCTGACATATAAGATTCTTTGTAAGCGGATAGAACTTCTTATCAGGACATTCATATTGCAGATGCTCCGTGATTGATATTTCCGTGCCGATTATAAATTCTTTTGCATCTGATGTCTTTGCAAAGTCCATGATACCGCTTGTTGAGCCGACATAATCAGCAAGTGCGGTTACATCTGGAACGCATTCAGGATGAACAAGAAAAAGTGCTTGTGGGTGTTCTGCTTTTGCCTTGTGAACTTCGTCAACAGTTACTTCTGCATGAACAGGGCAACCGCCGTTCAGCATTTTTATATCCTTTTCGGGAATCTGCTTTTTAACCCAGCCACCAAGATTGCAGTCAGGTATGAAAAGTATCTTATCTGATTCAAGAGCTTTTACAATTTTCAATGCGCTTGATGATGTAACGCATACATCACATACTGTTTTCAATGATGCTGTTGTGTTTATATATGCAACAACTGTTCGGTCGGGGTCTGATGCCTTTATTTCAGCAATCATTTCTCTGCTCATCTGTTCAGCCATTGGACAGCCTGCATCTTTATTTGCAAGAAATACCCTCTTTTCAGGTGAAAGCATTTTTGCTGTTTCTGCCATGAAATGAACTCCGCAGAAAAGTATATTTTCAGCATCAGTCTTTGTTGCATCAACACTTAATTTATAGCTGTCACCTGTATAGTCAGCAATCTCGACAATCTCTCTTGCCTGATAGCTATGAGCAAGAATTGCCGTGTTGGTTTCTTTTTTCAGTCGGATTATATTATCCTGTAATTCTCTGACAGTCATATAAACTGCTCCTTTCTGATTCAAAGACTTGTTTCTGCAATTACCTCAACTTCAACAAGTGCATTTTTCGGGAGTGTCTTAACTGCAACACAACTTCTTGCAGGCAGACTTGTAAAATACTTGCCATAGATTTCATTAAATGCACCAAAATCATTCATATCTGCAAGAAAGCAGGTTGTTTTCACTGCCTTTTCAAATGACGAGCCAGCTGTTTCAAGAACTGCCTTGAGATTCTGCATAACCTGTTCAGTCTGCTCCTCAATTGTTGTTGCTTCGATAGTATTTGTAAGCGGATTTATAGCAATCTGACCGCTTGTATATATCATACCACCAGATACAACAGCCTGCGAATAAGGTCCTACTGCCTTTGGTGCTTTTTCTGTATGAATCTTAATCATATTAAAAATTCCTTTCTTTGATTAATGTGCCTATGATATTACACATCACAAACACCATAAAAATTAATCGTTAGTAATTCTGAATCCGTTTTCTTTGAGTGCGGACTTTATCTGCTCAATATGCTCATAGTTTCTTGTTTCAAGTACGATACGGAGATAACAGCCGTTTACTGCTGAACCCTCGTTCGCTCTTTCATGGTGGATTGATATGACGTTTCCACCTAATTCAGCGATAATTCTTGAAACGTCCATAAGCTGACCGGGCTTGTCAAGAAGTTCAATATTGAGGGTGCTGTTTCTGCCCGTCATGAGAAGTCCACGCTTGATAACTCTTGAAAGAATCGTCACATCAATATTTCCGCCCGAAAGCAGACAGACAACCTTCTTATTCTTAATCGGAACTTTATTGAACATAGCTGCCGCAACGGGTACAGCACCTGCCCCCTCTGTAACAAGCTTCTGCTGTTCCATGAGAGCAAGTATAGCCGCTGAAATTTCGTCGTCTGTAACCGTAACGATTTCGTCAACATATTCGGAAACAAGTCTGAAAGTATTTTCTCCCGGCTCTTTTACAGCTATGCCGTCCGCTATCGTCGATACGCTTTCAAGGCACTCAATATGACCGTCTTTTACTGCATTATACATACTCGGCGCACCTGTTGCCTGAACACCATATACCTTGATTTTCGGGTTGAGACTTTTTATTGCAAATGCAACACCTGATATAAGTCCACCGCCACCGATTGGCACAATAACTGCGTCCATATCGGGTACTTGTTCAATAAGTTCAAGTCCGATAGTTCCTTGTCCTGCAATAACATTTTCATCATCAAAAGGGTGAATGAACGTATAGCCGTATTCGTCACGCTGTCGGAGTGCTTCAGCATAGGCATCATCATACACTCCTTTTACAAGGCATACCTCCGCACCATAGCTTTTTGTTGCCTCAACTTTTGATATTGGCGCACCGTCAGGCAGACAGATAATTGACTTGATACCATTTTTAGACGCCGCAAGTGCAACACCCTGTGCATGATTTCCAGCTGAACACGCAATAACGCCTTTTGCCTTTTCCTCGTCCGAAAGGCACGACATCTTATAATATGCCCCTCGCACCTTGAATGAACCTGTTATCTGCAAGTTTTCAGTTTTCAGCCATATATTTGATTCGGGATTGATTTTCGGAGCATGAATAATATCAGTCTCCCTGATAACCTGTTTAAGAATATATTTTGCATGATAGATTTTGTCAAGTGTAAGCATTTTTTTACATCTCCATAACTAATTGATTTACAAACTGTTTCGCCGTTCGTGGTGAACGTCCGTTTCCTGATGATATTGCAAACTGTTCTGCTTTTAGTATGATTTCATCTTCTGGCAGACTTATTCCGTGAGCCTTTGCAAGTTCAATGGCAATATCCGTATACTTTTTCTTGTCGGGACGGCTGAAATTAACACGCAGTCCGAAACGTGCTGACAGTGAGAGCATTTCCTGCATGGTGTCATTTCGGTGAACGTCATCGCCCTCACGGTCTGAAAAAGTTTCTTTAATCAGATGACGGCGGTTGCTTGTCGCATATATTGCAATATTATCCGCTTTTGATGATACAGAGCCTTCCAGAAATGCTTTCAGTGCGCCGAAACAGTCCTCACCAGATGTAAAGCTTAAATCATCAACGTATATTATAAATTTAAGCGGATTTTCACTGAGTTCCTCAATAATCACTGGAATATCTTTCAGCTGTTCTTTTGTTATTTCCACAAGGCGCAGTCCCATATCGGCAAATTCATTTACAACAGCTTTTACAGTTGATGATTTTCCTGTACCTGCGTCACCGTATAACAGCACATTCTGCGCCCTTTTGCCGTTGACAAGTGCAAGAGTATTGTCGATTACAGCCTTTCTCTCACGCTCATAGCCATAGAGTTCAGAGAGTTTCTGATTGTCGGGATATTTTACAGGTGCGACAGCTCCTTTTTTGAGAATGAACATTCTATATTTTGCATATTGTCCATAGCCGTATTTATGAACCAGTTTAATTCTTTCAAGATAGCTTCCCACAATGTCAACAGGTGAATTTGTCCACTTCGGCAAAAAACCGTCATAATCCGTCTCATCAAGAAAATCTTTTGGAGTGAGTTCAGAAATTTCCTGAAAAAATCTTAATTCATTTATCAGGCACTCCGTCATCTCCTGCGGAATTTTTTCATTTCTTGCTGATTTTCTGATATAGAAGTTATCATCTTCCAAAACAGTTTTCAGAATATATTTGCTGATGTTCACGCAGTCGTTATTGTAAAGAGAATTGACAAAATCGCAGTAGTAGTCAATAAAATCATTATCATTTGCCGACAGAAGATACATAAGGTCGCTTATGACAATATCTTTTCCGGTTTCCCTGAAAATAATGATAGTATTTTTCTGCGATTTAAGTCGCTCAAGTTTTTCACTCATAAAACTTCAAGTACCTTTGCAGTCATTTCAGTGCAGGTGAGAGGTGTACCCTCTGAACTGCCCATTAAATCCGCAGTACGCCAGCCAGAATTTAGTACATCATCAACAGCTTTTTCAATTGCATCAGCTTCATCAGTAAGTCCGAATGAATAGCGCAACATCATTGCACCAGAAAGTATAGTTGCAATCGGGTTGGCTTTGTTCTGTCCGGCAATATCAGGTGCTGAACCATGAATCGGCTCGTACATACCTCTTGTTGTTGCGCCCATTGATGCAGATGCAAGCATACCGATTGAACCGGTAATCTGCGATGCTTCGTCTGAAAGAATGTCACCGAACATATTTGAAGTAACTATAACATCAAACTGACGTGGATTGCGCACCAACTGCATAGCACCGTTATCAACGAACATATCACTATATTCAACTTCGGGATATTCCTCTGCAAGCTTGTGCATTGTCTTTCTCCAGAGACGTGAGCTTTCAAGTACGTTTGCTTTGTCGATACTGCAAAGTTTCTTGTTGCGCTTCATAGCTGATTCAAATGCAACTCGTCCGATACGCTCAATTTCTGTAACGCTGTAAGCTTCAGTATCATATGCTTCTTCGCCGTATTTGCCTTGTCTGTAGCCTCTGTCGCCGAAGTAGATACCGCCTGTAAGTTCACGGACAATCATAAGGTCGAAACCGTCGCCGACAATCTCGTCTTTGAGTGGTGAAGCATTGCGGAGTGCAGGATAAAGCTTTGCAGGACGGAGATTTGTATAAAGTCCAAGTGCTTCACGGATTCCGAGCAGTGCCTTTTCTGGACGGTTATTGCCTGGTTGGTCGTCCCACTTCGGACCGCCGACAGCTCCAAGCAATACACTGTCAGATGCAAGACAGCCATCAACAGTTTCCTGCGGTAACGGCTTTCCTGTTGCATCAATTGCACAACCGCCGATAAGATACGGGGTAAAATTAAACTTGTGACCGAATTTTTCAGCCACCTTTTCAAGTACGGCAACAGTGCTGTCCACGATTTCAGGACCTATTCCGTCACCTTTAAGAAGTGCTATATTAAATTCCATTTTTTTATCTCCTTTATAAATATTCCTCATAGTCGTCACCGACATAAGCAAGAGTGCTGTTTTTTATGACAAATCCGACAGCTTCGCCCCAGTCGCCCTCGCCCTCTATCAGATATGATATTTCATCATCTTCGGGAACGTCAACTGTCATTGAACTAAACCAGCAGTATTCAAGAATATCCCTGACGTTTTCAAGTTCGGGAAGTTCAAATTCTTCATCATCAGATAAGTGACAGCTTTCAATCAGTCCGTGACATATTTCGTCAATCATATCATCAGAGAGCGAATTGAAATGCCTGATACACTTTTCAGCATATCCCACAAGTGACGGATTTCGGAGGTATATTGAAAGCTCGTCATTGTCGTCCTCACCTTTGAAAATCAGGCTTTTAAAATCACCCTCCATTATATCCTCATCAGGTGCAATTTTTTCAAGATTTTTGATTAATCCAGCCATAAAAACAGCCCTCCCATAATTACTTGATTACACCGTCTGCGATAGACTGAATAAGTCCTCCGTTTTCAATAATTTTCTGTACGAACTCCGGAAACGGCTCTGTCTTAAACTCCGCACCTGTTGTAAGATTGCGGATTATACCATTATCCAAATCAGCCTCAACCTTATCACCCTCGCTGATACCGTCAACCGCTTCAGGACATTCAACTATAGCAAGTCCGATATTGATAGAGTTTCTGTAGAAAATTCTTGCAAAACTTCTTGCAATTACAAGTGATATTCCGCTTGCCTTGATAGCAATAGGAGCGTGTTCACGTGATGAACCACAACCGAAGTTATAGCCTGCTGTAATTATATCGCCTGCCTGAACACGACTTACAAAAGTCTTGTCCAAATCTTCCATGCAGTGAGATGCAAGTTCCTTGTGGTCGCTTGTATTGAGATAGCGTGCAGGGATAATAACGTCCGTATCAACGTTATCGCCGTATTTGATTACATTTCCTGTATACTTCATTTTTCTAAACTCCTCTCATATATCAAATGGGCTTGTAATTTTTCCTGTAATCGCACTTGCTGCTGCTGTTGCAGGACTTGCAAGGTAAATTTCAGATTCAACGTGACCCATACGTCCGACAAAGTTTCTGTTTGTAGTAGCTACAGCACGTTCACCAGCTGCAAGTATACCCATATATCCGCCTAAACATGGTCCGCAAGTCGGAGTTGATACAACTGCACCTGCTTCAATGAATATCTTCAATAAACCCTGTTCCATAGCATCAAGATAAATCTGCTGAGTTGCCGGAATTACGATAACACGTACTCCCTTTGCACACTTCCTGCCTTTCATGATTTCAGCAGCTTCCTGTAAATCCTCAAGTCTGCCGTTTGTGCATGAGCCAATAACAACCTGGTCTATCTTAATATCGCCGATTTCACTGAAAGTCTTTGCATTTTCAGGAAGATGCGGAAATGATACTGTCGGCTCAATTTCAGAAAGATTGATGTCAATTACTTCATCATACTGTGCATCTTCATCAGCCTTGAAAATCTGTGGTTCAGCACCGTTATGTGCCTTGATATAATCAAGCGTAATATTGTCCACTTCAAATATACCGTTCTTTGCGCCTGCTTCAATTGCCATATTTGCAATACAAAGACGGTCTGCCATTGAGAGTGAGGAAAGTCCCTCGCCAGTGAACTCCATTGAGCGATACAATGCACCGTCAACACCGATTTTGCCTATGATATGAAGTATAACGTCCTTGCCTGAAACGTACTTGCGGAGCTTGCCCGTGAGATTGAACTTGATTGCGGATGGTACTTTAAACCATGCCTTGCCGATAGCCATACCGCAAGCCATATCTGTTGAGCCTACACCAGTCGAAAATGCGCCTAATGCGCCGTATGTGCAGGTATGGGAATCAGCACCGATTACAGCATATCCAGCTGAAACAAGTCCTTTTTCGGGCAGGAGTGCGTGTTCGATACCCATTTCTCCTACGTCATAGAAGTGTGTTACTTCATTTGCACCGCAAAAGTCACGGCACATTTTACACTGTTCAGCAGCTTTGATGTCCTTGTTAGGTGCGAAATGGTCCATAACCATTGTAACCTTATCTTTGTCGAAAACACCGTCTTTATTGAGTTTTGCGAACTCCTTGATAGCAACAGGCGATGTAATATCATTTCCAAGTACCAAATCAAGCTTTGCAAGAATAAGCTGTCCTGCCTGAACGCTTTCAAGTCCTGCATGAGCCGCAAGGATTTTTTGAGTCATTGTCATACTCATTTTTTAATCATTCCTTTCAGATATAATTTTTTTTATTTGATAATTTCAAAATCAGCTTGTACTAATTTCTTTCCATTTGGGAGTGTATACTCTTTTGATTGTAAAAATATATAACTAATATCATTCATGGATTTTATTAATTTGTCCGTCTGTATTTGATGATGAACGCTGTCAAGA
>CAMWKY010000021.1 GCA_947174965.1 uncultured Ruminococcus sp.
GTATAAAAGTTGGTGAATATTGATAAAAATTATATGATTATTTAAGTCAAAAACACGATTGAAAAATGAGTTCTGATATGTTATAATTGTTATTATCAGGACGGTATGAATTGTTCCGGCTAACAAAAAACTTATGGAGGTGGTTTTTTTATGAAGAGTTATTCCTATGTTGCTCAAGATGTTCATGGAAAACAGATAAAGGGCAAGGCTAACGCCGAAAATGAAAAGGAATTCCTCGAAAAAATGAAAGAACGAGGTCTATTCATCAAAGACTACAAGGAAGAAGAAGGAAGCGAATCGAGGTCGATTTATAAATTCAGCACAAATGAGCTTTCTTTCTGCTGCCGTCAGCTTAGTGCTATGCTTACTTCTGGTCTTACGCTTGTAAAAGCGATTGACATTATGACCAGAGAGCAGGAAAATGAAAAAGCAAAAGCTATATGGCAGGACATCTATGAAAATGTTCAGAAAGGTGAATCGTTTTCATCAACCCTTGAAATGCACGCAGGTTCGTTCCCCGATTTCCTTATTTCAATGGTAAATGCCGGCGAATCCAGTGGTTCTCTTGATGTTATTATGACCCGTATGTCTGACCATTATGCAAATGAGAACAAACTTAAAAACACAATCAAAAGTGCAATGGTTTATCCTGTAATCCTTGCCGTGCTTTGCGTTGTTATCGTTATCTTCCTTTTCGCATTCATCATGCCTACATTTATTGATATGTATGATGACCCTTCAACAATGCCTGCACTTACAAAGATGATGGACGCAATTTCAAAGTTCATTATCAACAAATGGTATCTGCTTATAATTTTTGCAGTTGCTATATTCTTCGGAATACAGTATATGCTTAAAGTTCCTAGTCTAAGATATAAATTTGACAGACTGTTGGTAAAAGGTCCTATGGTTGGTCCTCTTATTACAAAAATTTATACCGGACGTTTTTCAAGAACTCTTTCTAACCTTTATTCAAGTGGTATTCCTATGGTTGAATGTTTGCAGAAAGCATCTTCTGTTCTCGGAAATTCCTATATTGATGAAAAGTTTGAGAGTGTTATTGATGAGGTTAAGCAGGGTGAAACGCTCTCCGCAGCTATAACAAGAACAGAAGTATTTGAATCAATGTTCTGTTCCGTTATATATGTAGGAGAGGAATCAGGTGCGCTTGACTCAATTCTTGACAAAACCTCTGACTACTATGAAGAAGAATCAGACTCCGCTGTAAAACGTCTTGTAAGTATGGTTGAGCCTGTAATGCTTATTTTCATGGGTATTATTATCGGTCTTGTTGTAGTAGGAATTTACCCCGCACTCTATGGTGCTATGGCAGGAATGGAAGACGAATAATCGCAGAAAGGTGGAAAAATAAATGCTTTCATTTGATATTACAGACAGAAATATACGTGTTGTTAAGGGTGTTGAGGCGAACGGCAAAATTAAAGTACATTCAGCTGCAACTCTTAACGTTGAAGAAGGACTTATTGTTAATGGTCACGTAAAGGATATTCCTAACGTTGCTACACTTATCAATGGTGTTATTAAAAAGAATAAGATGCCTGACAAAGAGGCTATTGTAAGTATTTCATCAAACCTTACAATATTCAAAGAACTTGTTGTTGCAAAACCTGCAAAAAGTCAGGATATGCAAAAATCTGTAAAACAGCAGATGCAGGACCTCCTTAACCTTGATGATTCATTCAGTATTACATATGTTATTGTGGGTGAAGCAGAGGAAAAAAGCGACAGCGGAGAGACTATGCTGAAAGTTCTTGCTACAGCTTGTCCTTATGAAATTGTAAACAGTTTCAGAGAAGTTTTCAAACTTCTTGGAGTTTCACTTAAATCTGTTATGGTTGGATGTAACTGTATTACAAAGGTACTTCTTGCTGATACAAGAATCCAGTCAAAAATGCCGCTTCTTGCTGTACAGATTGACAACAACTTTATCTCACTCAACCTTTATGAAGCAGGACAGCTTTCGTTCTCACGTTTTGCTTCCATTGACCCGGCAGACTATGATAACTCTGAAGATTATGTTTTTGAGGCTATAAATGAAAATATCTTCCGTATGTTGCAGTTCCACAGAACACGTAACACAGGTGAAATTATTGAAAATGTAGTTTTATATGGTGATACTCATGATAATGTGAGACTTACAGATGAACTTGAAAAGCTCGATTTGAATGTCAGCCTTATCAATGTTCCGCCACAGATTCATGGTCATGAAAATCTTGAATTTTCACTTTATGCAAATGCCATTGGTGCTATGTTCAAGCGTGACAAGGAACGTGAAAAAATCAATCTTCTTGAAACAGACCTTGGAACAGCAGTAAAAAGAGCAAGCGGAAGCAGTTCAGCAAACAGTGAAGCAGGACTTGTTGTAATGCTTTGCTGCATTGTAGGTGCAGCAGTTATTGCTGGTGGTGCATGGCTTGTTACAAGCATGATAAACAATGGTGTCAAGAACGATATTGCAGAAGTTGAGGCTTATATAAATGACCCTGAAACACAGGCAAAACTTCAGCATCGTGAAAAACTTCTCGGAATACAGGCTAATGTTAATGCTTACAATACAAAAATTGTAAATGCAAGAGATGCTTTCTATTCACAGCCAGTTATAAACGGTGATAAATATGATGCTATTCAGGCAGTTCTTGATGCAACAGCAGATGAACTTAATCTTGATGACTGCTATATCTCCACTCCTTCTTATTCAGCAGGTACAATGACATTCAGTGTAACAGCAGCAGGAAGTGAAGAAATGGTTCAGAAACTTCCTTCAGTATTTATTGATAATCTTATAGCTGAAAACTATGATGAAAATGCAGGATATTACAACAAGGCTACATATTCAGGATATTCTGTTACAATTGCATCAGAAGAAATTGAAAGTCAGGACGAAGAAGGAAATACTGTAAGAACCAAAGGCGACGAACAGGAAACTGTTTCATTCTCGGTTACAGTTGCTATAAACGGCAGACAAAGTGCTTATCACCCTGACGAATCAGCAAATGAATCACAGGACGAATCACAGACCGAAGCAGAATAAGGGAGGTAGATTGAAATGAAACTTAATTACAGAGATATGGTTATTCTTGGTGTTCTGCTTGCACTTGCTATTCTTATTGCAGGATTTATGCTTCTTGTAAAGCCGAAGAATCAGGAAATCAAGGACAACAAGGAAACGCTTGCAAAACTTGAGGAAGAACGTGACCAGATTAACAGTAAAATTGCTGAAATTGAGCCACTTAAAACAAATATAACTGATGTGTATAATGAAACTGTAAAGCTTACAGAAGATTTTGTTGATTATACAGACATCTTAGACGCAAGAAAAGTTGACCAGTATATGCAGCATTTTGCAGAGGACTGCGAAGTCAAAATTATGAACCTCTCGGCAAGCGACCTCAATTCAGGTACACTCAGCTACTACTACTTTACACCTACTTTTGTTGCAGAAGACCAGCTTACACAGGCTGACCTTAATGGTGAGGAAACAGCTAAAAACAAGGCGCAAAAGCTTGAAAGTGAAACCCTTGCTTCAAGAACTCAGGAAAATGTCCTTTCTGCTCAGTATACAATCACAGTTACAGCAGAAGAAAAGGATAACCTCTGGGAATACATGAAAGCACTCGAAGAACAGGACAAAACTATAATCATCAACAGCGTTGCTCTTACAAATGTTGAAATAAAAGAAAGAGATGACTTAAATACAAATCAGAATGATGATGAAGAAGTAACTCCCGGAGCAAACTTCGTTATTACACTTTATTCAGTTTATGACCTTGCAAAACCTGACCTTGAACAGAAGTAATTTACCATTATAAAAATCGTGATGATAACGTGAAAGGCGGTTAATTATGGTTAAGAAAGAAGATAACAGAAAGCTACGTGGTTCAGTATTGCTGACTGTTGTTTGCGTAATGTCACTGCTTATAGTGTTCCTTTTCGGTACGCTGACACTTGCAACGGCTGCAAACAACAGGGCGCACGTGAACTATTCAAGCGCACAGACAGATGTAACATCAAGAATTGTTGTTGATTCTGCTATAAGAGCTATTTCTGCCAACAATGAATATGGCAGTTTTATCGGAAATATCGGCGAGGACGGCAAAGAAACAGTTAATGTAACTCTTGGAAATGGCGTTCCCAACAGAGGACGTTACGGCGATATTGCTCCTGTTTCGGTTGAATGGGCAGGCACTAAGGATTTCTATGACCCGGTAAACAATAAATGGACAAATGGCGGTGTTCTGAAATTTACATCAACTGTTTCTATGGGTGGTGTTGATTCAACAACATCTGCTTATGTTGTAAAACAGCCTGCTGGAACATCAAGTTCAGGCAAAGGAGCTGGATTCGTTACAGTTGCAGGTGCAAATCTTGAAACCCAGTCAAGCCTTTTCGGTGGTTCATATATCAATGTTCCTACAGCAGATATGATATTAGACCTTGATTATACTTATAGAGATGAAGCTTATCAGGCAGCTCATTGGAATCCAAAAGAAGTAGATAAATGTGATTTGACATATTACAGACATTTTGCTCCTTTTGATAAAGGTAATTTAGGAACAACTTCATTTAAACTTTATAATAGTGATGCTCATGCGGAAGCAGATTTATTTGTAAATAATAATATGTATATTGAAAACTGGAGTGGATTTGTTTTTCCTGATTCCGGTACAGGAATTTCTGTATGGGGCGATTTAGTTTTCAACAACTCAACATCATATTCTTCAACAAAAGTGAAATCATCAGCAAACCCGACAGATGCACTTAAATTTAATGAGATACCATATATTTATGTTGATGGAAAAATAGGCAGTCTTAACCATATAATTCTTGGAGATACTGCTAACCCTTTCCCTCTTAATATTTTCTGTGGTTCTATTGATACAACCAATAATTTAAATGGCGGAGGGCTTAATACATATTCGATAGCAGGCGATTTGTATTGTATGAATCCAGCCGAAACAAGTTATCTTGGCGGTCAGAACTCATCTGAACTTTATAAATGGACACTTTCAGTAGTAACACAAACAGACAATATAGGATATGTAACAGGAAGTGTATGTTCTAAAGGAGATATTGTTGTTAAAAATATGACTATACATGGCAATCTTCGTGTTGAAGGTAATCTTACACTTCCTAATCAAGATAATAATCAAGTTACTGTAGATGGTGATGTATATGTTGGTAAGAATTTGACAATAGAAGGAGATAACACAAAACTTAATGTTACAGGTAACATATATTGCCATTGCGAAAAGTATGAAAAAGTTGATACAATAGACATCGGAAGCGCTGACATGAGAAATGTACCAAAAATAGATGGCAACGATTCCGGTATGGAAATGAAAGACCTTATTACTCAGCATCCTGATTATGGATATACAAATACAAGTGAATATGTAATCTATAATACAGCAACAGGGAAAGTTGCTCCTGCTGATACTCCTCTTGATAAAGATGATGATTTGTTGGTAGTTCCTGATAAATGGAGAAATGACAATAAAGACAAAATAATGCCTTTAGAAGGAAAAGACTCTGGAGGAAACACCTATGATTATAGCAAAATTTATCCTGAATATGCAACAAGAGAGACTATTCTTAATCTGAAAGAAAAAGATGGTAAATTAGTACCTGATGATGAAGAACACCCCGACACTCAGATTGTAAAGACATTTGACCAGATTCTTGCAAGTGCTGCAAACCCATTTAAGACACTTCCAAACGGTGTGACAGATGCCATAGTTAAATATAAAAACAATACTCTCCCTGTATGTAATTCATTTGCAGATATTTTAAAACTTTCAAAGAAGTATTTGCCATCTATAGGTGAGGACGGTTCTTATCAGGAATCAGATGTTGTAACTTTGGCAGATACTGCAGGTTGGACAGATAATGAATGGACAAATGAGGCTAGCAAATATTCAAAAGACCAGCACGTATTTATTATTGAAGAAGATTGTGCTCTCAATATAAGCCAACTTCAAAATTGCCATATCTTAATAAAGCCGCCAAAGGATACTACACTCAATATTATAATTAAAAAGTTATCTGCTGACAACGGCTCAATTATATTAGATGACACTAGCGGAAACAATGCTGTTAATATTTATGTTGCGGAACAATCAGATTCAGAAAAAAATAATGCAAACTTTGAATTGAAATCAAGTTCTTTGTTGACAACAACAAAATATATGAAGTTTTTCTATGACTGCAAAAATGCAGGCGGTGGCTCAATAGGTTATGGTTCTACATTAGCAGATTTTAATCTTGAAGATGTTGGAAGACCAAATATTAATGTTTATGGCGGTAAAAACAGTTATATGTATACAAATGGTCTTCCATATATTGCTGCAAACATAACTTCTGAACATCTTAAATTCGGCTGTGGCGGTCAAGAAGAGATAAAAACGCATCTTCACAATAATTGTAATATAACTGATATATATTATAATAATTTTAAACTGAAATTGAAAAAAGGAAATGTTTTTGGCTGTCTTAACGCAAAAGAAGTTGAGGCAGGCAACTTATTCAATGTAATTTATGTTACAGATTCAGCCAAAACTCCACCAGCACCAACAACAGCAGAATTTGATTACCGTGTTCTCTACTATGATGAGTATTAATAAGGAGTGACAGCAATGAAAAATAAAAGAAAAACATTCAAGGGCATGACCCTTATGGAGATTATCATTTCACTTGCAGTTCTTGCTGTGTTGACACTTATTCTTGTTCATACTTCAACAACAATCAATATGTATATAAAATCAACGAAGAACATCAATCAGAAAGTTACTGCACAAGCTCCTGTTGCAGAAATGGGATATGTAGCTGGTGCATCAGCCCTTCCTACATCGGATCTTCCGGAAGTTTTCGTAAACTGGAGCGGAAATGCAGGTGCTGCTATAGCTATGGACGCAGTTGCATATCAGGCTGGAGAAGTCGCTACAGTGGCAGTTACTGATGCAGAAGGAAATATTATCAGTTATGAAGAAGCCAATGTACTTGGAGGAAATCTTGCTATGCAGTTTCTTGAAGTTCATGACCCTACAACAACAGCAACAACATAAGGGAGGTTTGGCATGAATAAGAAAAAAAACTTGAAGGGTTTCACTCTTATTGAGCTGATTATTGTTCTTGCAATTTTCAGCGTGATTATGACTCTTGTTATGTCATTCATTGACCCTGTTTCAAGACTTATGACAAAAACTTCATTAAGAGAAAGAACCTCTGCATATGTTGACAACATAGACGAATATATCTCAAAATCTATCCGCTATGCACAGAATATCAATGTTTATACCAACGGCTATTACATCAATGGTTTACCTTCAGATAAATGTGACGAAAAGCGTATCGTAACAGATTTTGTTGATGCCTACTATGACGGCGGTGTAGCTTATGACGGAACGGACGTTCTTAAACCTCTTACGGGAAAAGTTCATATCCTTAAGCTTATAAACGAAGATGACGGTGCGCTTAAAGCAGGTCATATCTACGAATCCGTATATACATTTAAAGCTGGCAGAAGTGACAGAGGTAATGTTGACAGCACAGGAGCATCATATTTATATAATGGTGTAATATATAAAGGTTCTGAAATAGCTGCTTTAGAAGCTGGTTCAGATTTAGAAAAAGCACAGGCTAAAGACATCAAAGAAGGCGGAAACAGATGTTATGTCAACGATTATCATAACTCACCCGCAGATGCTTCGGGCGATGCTTATTATACAAGTTATAAGTCGCCATATGCCGGATATTTCTATCATTCTGAAGTTACTCTGCAAAGCGGTGATATTGATGTTATAAACCCTGAAAACTTTGAGGAATATAGCTATTATTATAGGCTTGGCATGAATACATTTGAGCCTATCAGCGATTTCTACGATACAGAATCAGCTAAAGTTTTCTATAGTGCGCTTAAAATTAATGATTCAGTTACTCCAAGTATGTATAATTTTCCTATTTCTATTGTAACTTACAGAAACTTGAATAGCATAAACAAAGAAAACAAAGTGGAAGATTATACATATACAAAAGAAGATGGTTTAACAACAGTAGATACTAAGGCTTTTGGCTCACCGTCTGCAATGAGTTCTCTGGGTATATCATTCAAAAATGCACAGATGCAGAAGAATGAAAGAACGATAAAGTTTTATCGTAAAGCAACTAAGATTGAATATGGTAAAAAACTAGATGGTTCAGATGATTTAACAACAATTGTGAGTGTAGACGAAACAGACGCTGATGGAAAAATAAAAATAGAACCTGTTACAAGAAACTATGTTACAGAGCCGTTTGAGCTGATAAAAGACGGCTATACAGGTGCTAAGAATAATATCTACTTTGTTTATACTATACCTGATGAAATCAATGACACTGAATGGAAAATAATTAAAGATACAACAGCACCAACAACATAATAATAAAAAAACAGGCAGCAGTTATAAAATGCTGCTGCCTGTAATTTATTTTTGTTTTTATTGTTCAATCGTTAAAAGATTTATGTACCATTCAGCAATCTGATTTCCCCATAACATTGCTGCGGCAATGCCGATTGAAAGATATGGTCCAAAAGCAAATACTGAATCTTTTGTGACGGCTTTTATTATTGAACCGCCTACAGCAGCAATAATAATGCCAAATAATGCTGAAACGATAACAGCTTGTGTTCCAAGCAATGAACCAGCTGAAAACATTAATATTGTATCGCCGAGTTCGATTGCACGGAAATCTTCATTAAATTTCTTTCTTATGATTGGTCTGCTCACTTCTCCGATTATGAAAAACGGAACACTAACAGCAAATGCACCAATTATGCGGTTTGCTATTGAAACATCATCAGTGAAAATGGCGGCAGGAATGGCAAGGACAAAGATTATACCGACAATAATCATGTCTATTTCCTTTGTGTCCCAGTCCATGAATCCTACAACCACAAGAAGTGACATAAGAACACAGGTTATTATGGCTTTAGCATTAATATCAAGCACTAAAAACGTAAGCACATACAAAATGCCGTTAAGGCTCTCTACAATGGGATAGCGTGGCGAAATTTTCTCTCCACAGCTATGGCATTTTCCACCAAGAAAAAGCCAGCTGAAAACAGGAATCAAATCAATCGGTCTGATTTTCGTTCCACAGGTCATGCAGTGTGAGGCTCGTTTTATAAGTGACTCGTGACGTGGAAGTCTTATAATTACAACATTAAGAAAACTTCCTATACATATGCCAAAAATAAACACTACGGTTAAAAACATGATTTTGAATGGAAGCTCCATAAATTCATCATGAAGCATATTTTCAAATTCAAACATGATTTTTACCTCCTTTACATTAAAAGATAATTGACATAATAATATTATAGCATATATTTTATAAATTTCAAGTATAAATTTGAGATTGTCGTAAAAAAATTTCGGCAGTCCTAAAAAATAAGCGGAGGTTTGTATATGAGAAACGAAAGAATAGGTGACTATCTGGTCAATCAAGGTCTTATCAGTGACGAACAGCTTCAGAAAGTTCTTCAGGCACAGAGAGAATCAAACGGAGCTAAAAAATTCGGTGATGTTGTTGTTGAACTTGGTTTTATGACAGAAATCAACTTCACAAAAGCTCTTGCAGGAAAGCTGAGAGTTCAGTATGTTGACCTTGATAATATCGACATCAATACTGATGCTGTACAGAAAGTTCCTGAACAGCTTGCAAGAAAGCACACTGTAATTGCTATTGCTGTAACAGGTAAACGTCTTACAGTTGCAACAAATGACCCTGTAAACTTTATTGTCCTCGAAGATATTAAGGTTTCGACAGGTATGGACACCGTGCCGGTACTTGCAACAACAACAGCTATTAATAAGGCTATAGGAAAATGCTACTCAATGCAGAACGTTGACAGCGTTATTGATAGTGTTAATGCTATGGCAGGCGACAGAATGTCGACAGAAGAAGAAGAATCAAAAGACAGAGTTGAGTCTGCTCCTATTGTTAAGCTTGCTACAACAATTGTTGAAAACTCATTCCGTGCTGATGCAACCGATATTCATATTGAGCCGTTCGACAAGTATACAAGAATACGTATCCGTGTAAACGGCGACCTTGTTGAACTTATGAGTATATCATCAGCTGTACAGAGTGCGCTGGCAACACGTTTTAAGCTTATCAGTGGTATGAATATCGCTGAAAAGAGAATCCCGCAGGACGGACGTTTCACACAGGTTGTTGATGGCTGTACGCTTGATGTCCGTGTGTCCTCACTTCCTATGGTTCACGGCGAAAAAATAGTTATCCGTATTCTTTCAACCGGACAGATTGCGCTCCGTAAGATTACTGACCTCGGTATGTCCGATTATAACTATCAGCTCTTTGAATCAATGCTCCGTGTACCACACGGCGTTATCCTCGTTACTGGTCCTACTGGTTCAGGTAAAACAACTACTCTTTATGCGGCTCTCGGTGAAATTGCTAAACCGCACGTAAATGTTGTTACTGTTGAAGACCCTGTAGAAAAATCTATCGACGGCATTAATCAGTGTCAGGTTAACCAGAAGGCAGGCATGACCTTTGCGGCTGCGCTTCGTTCAATTCTCCGTCAGGACCCTGATATTGTTATGATTGGTGAGATGCGTGATACTGAAACAGCTGATATTGGTATCCGTGCCGCTATTACAGGTCACTTGGTTCTCTCCACACTTCATACTAATGATGCGGCTTCTACTGTTGTACGTCTTGTTGACATGGGTGTTGCTCCTTACATGGTTGCAACTTCTCTTATCGGTGTTATCGCTCAACGTCTTATCAAGAGACTCTGTCCGGCTTGCAAACAGCCTCGTATGTCAACGGCAGAAGAAAATGACCTTATGGGTATTCCTGAATCAATTCAAATTTGCGACCCTGTCGGTTGTGTGAACTGCAATAATACAGGTTACAAGGGAAGAACTGCGATTCACGAAATTATCCACTGTACAGCAAAAGTTTCTGCTATTATTGCTGCTGGTGGTGGTAAAGAGGAAATCGAAAAGGCTGCAAGAGCTAATGGTACAAAATTGCTCCGTGACAACGCTTCTGCTCTTGTTCAGGCTGGCGAAACTTCTATTGACGAACTCGTGCGTACTACATTCACTGTATAATATTAAAACTGGAGGATTTTATATATGGGCATTATTAATATTCACAGAATACTTGATGAGGTAAGACTTCTCGGCTGTTCTGACTTGCATTTCACAAACGCTATTGCTCCTGTCGTACGTCTCAACGGTGCATTGAGAACTATGCGTACACAATATCCTGAAATGGACGAGGAGGAAATACTTGACATCGTTAACCAGATGACAAACGAGGGTCAGCAGACACAAATCAACAATCACATTGATACTGACTTCTCTTTTCAGACAAAGAGCGGTTACCGTCACCGTGTAAACGTGTATTTCCAGAAGGGCAAGCCTGCTATTGCTATTCGTCTTCTCCGCAATGATATTCCTACACTCGAAGACCTGATGCTTCCGCCGATTCTTGCGGATTTTGCAATGCGCCCACGTGGTCTTGTTCTTGTAACAGGTCCTACCGGTTCTGGTAAGTCCACAACCCTCGCAGGTATGATTGACTTCGTAAACCTCAACCGTTCCGCACATATTATTACAGTTGAAGACCCTATTGAGTATGTACATGAGCATAAAAGGTGTATGGTGAATCAGCGTGAAATCGGCGACGACGTTCCGTCATTCGCTCTTGCGCTCCGTGCCGCACTTCGTGAAGACCCCGATGTTATCCTCGTAGGAGAAATGCGTGACTTTGAAACAATTCAGGCTGCTGTTACTGCCGCTGAAACAGGTCACCTTGTTATGTCTACACTTCATACAACCTCTGCCGCTGATACTATCAACCGTATTATCGACGTTTACCCTGAACATCAGCAACAGCAAATCCGTACACAGCTCGCTAACAACCTTGTCGGCGTTATCTCGCAGACCCTTATCCCGAAGATTGACAACTCCGGACGTATCGCTGTTATGGAAATCCTCAATGTAACTGATGCTATCGCCGCTATGATTCGTGACAACAAAATCCACCTCATTCAGTCGGCTATCCAGACAGGTAAACAGCAGGGCATGATGTCTCTCGACCAGGAACTTGCACGCCATGTTGCAAAAGGTACTATCAAGGAAGTTGACGCTCTTGAAAAATGTCAGGACAAACAGGAGTTCTATCGTTTCTTGTCACAAATGGGCGGTGTTCCTACTGGTGGCATGAGTATGTAATGTTATTACAAAGTGTAATATAGAAAAATAATTCTGCGTATGGTAAATAAAGCAAAACGGCAAAATCGGTTTACAGAGAGTAATATTTATCTGCTTATATACGGATAATCTGTTAAATATATTTCGTATTCAAGTTAAATCAGTTGTTTTATTCACAGAATGTTGTGCATATTGACGAAAACACTGAAAAATAAAAGCCGATTTACCGTTTTGATGTAAAAAATGGATTTTTAAAGAATTTTTTTCGGATAAACTATTGACATTTTGTGAATAAAGTGGTATACTATAATCATGGAAAGGGAGAGGACAGAAATAAAGAGTCCGCCCCGTGTAGAGTGCATATGCACAAAATTTATTTTTATTGAAGGAGGTTTTCTATTATGAAAACTACAAAGAAAGGTTTCACACTTATCGAGCTTATCGTTGTTATCGCTATCATCGGTGTTCTCGCTGCTATTCTCGTACCTACAATGCTCGGCTATGTAAAGAAGTCAAAGATTTCATCTGCTAACCAGACTGCTGCATCTATCTACAAAGCTATCAACTCAGCTCTTGTTGAACTTGATGAAGAAGGTGTTGACGTAGGCGGTGACTGGGAAATGGCTAGTACTAATGGTGGTGCTTTCTCAACTATTCCTACTGGAACTACTTCTGATAAGGTTACGAAAAAAATTACAAACTTCTTTGCTGAAATTTCAAAAACAAAAGAAGTTAAAGCAAAAATGTCCGGCGGTACTTGTAAAGCAGTTGCAGCTGCAGTTGATTCAACATATATCGGTACATTCCCGGCAGGTGTTGTAACAACAGATACATTTGATACTTATAAAGTAACTGCAACAGATGGATTTAAAAAAGCTTATGAGGCTGCTGTTGCAAAGGCTGGCTGCTAATTTTTAAAAATCAAGTTGATTATTGATTAAATTGATGCTAAAACCTCTCTCCTAAGCGGGAGGGGTTTTTTATATGGAGAAAAAATGAACATTGATAAGATAACACCGCATATAGCAACAGGGCTTGTGTGTTCCGCACTTACAGCAGGTATATGCTATCTCTGCATAGGAAAAACAACGGGCGGAGAGAATGAAATAATAAAAGAGTGCAGAGAAATAATTGCTGAAAAAGGAAAACCCGATTTCAACGACAAATCCGCCAAAATCGGCATGATAAACGGCTATCTTAACAGCGGTGGAGATGAATATACTTATTATTTTGAGTATATGAACGCTGATAAGTTGCAGGAAATTACTGACTATGTAAATACAGCAGGTACGGCAAAGGCAAGCGGTTTTCAGATTGATATTTCAGAGGACGGAAATATACTTATAACTGAAATAACAGATGGTCTGACCGCCGACAAGCAGGGACTGAAAACAGGTGATATTATTACGCATATCGACGGCGTGAGCATATCCGAACAGGGCTACGAAAATTATGCAAATAAAATTCTTGGCAAGCAGGATACAGAAGTTAATCTGACTGTAAACCGTGACGGCAAATCTTTTGACATGATTTTTAAGCGTGATAATGACTTGCTCCGTGATGTTGACGGAAAAATGATTGGAGATATAGCTTATGTTACTGTTTCAAGTTTCAGTATGCTTTCAGCAGGGCATATATCAACTGCTATGGAAGAAGTCGGGGACGCTGATAAGTTTATTGTCGATTTGCGTAATAACGGCGGAGGACAGAATGAATTTATGGTTCAGGCTGTTGACTATTTCGTTGATGCAGGCGAATTTGTCATGCACGCTTATGACGGCTCGGAACAGTTCTATTCAACAACCGACGGCGCAGTTGATGCCCCAATAGTTGTCCTTGTAAACGAAAAAACGGCAAGTGCTGCCGAAATTTTTGTGTCCATGTGCAAGCAGTTCGGCAGAAATGCAACAATAGTTGGTACGCAGACTTTCGGAAAAGGCATTTTTCAGCGTGAGGCAGATTTGAGCAACGGCGGTAAACTGCACTACACAGCAGGCTATTTCACTGTAGGCGACTGGGACTGCTGGCACGGAATCGGCATCACCCCTGATATTACCGTTGAAATGGACAGCGCACTTATCGGGACTGATGATGATATTCAGCTGAAAAAAGCTGTTGAATTGCTGGAAAAATATTGACAAACTGTAAACTTTCTGCTATAATGAAATCAGAAGGAGTGATTGTTATGATGAACAGAAAAGGCTTTACTTTGATTGA
>CAMWKY010000022.1 GCA_947174965.1 uncultured Ruminococcus sp.
AACATAAGTTGCTTTCATGGCGTGCAGGCGTGCAAATGGCTATAAATCGGGAAATTCAGGAGTGCAGAGGGCGTGCGGAAGGCGTGCGGAAGTATACGAAGGCGTGTTAACTTATATCGGCAAGTTCAAGATAATCTGCGCCGTATTGTGAAATATAGTCTTTTCTGCCCTGCAAATCGTCTCCTAAAAGCATCTCAAAAACTGCTGATGATTCCTTTATATCGTCCGCTGTAACCCTGATAAGACGGCGTGTGTCGGGATTCATGGTAGTCAGATTCATCATGTCGGGCTGGTTTTCGCCGAGACCTTTTGAACGCTGGATAGTATGCTTTTTTGTGCCGATTTTCTTGATGATACGCTGTTTTTCCTGCTCTGTATACGCAAAATAAGTCTTGTCCTTTGTGTTGATTTCAAAAAGCGGAGATTCAGCGATATACACAAATCCCTGCTCAATAAGTGTGGGAGTGAGCCTGTAGAGCATTGTGAGAATAAGCGTGCGTATCTGAAAGCCGTCAACGTCCGCATCAGTGCATATAACAATCTTATTCCACCTGAAATTATTTATATCAAACTCTGAAATCTGCTTGTTTCGTGAGTTCACCTCAACTCCGCACCCGAAAATCTTAATCAGGTTGGTTATAATCTCACTCTTGAAAATTTTCGTGTATTCAGCTTTAAGGCAGTTCAGAATCTTGCCACGAACTGGTATAACCGCCTGAAATTCGGGGTCACGTGCAAGCTTGACCGAGCCGAGCGCAGAATCGCCCTCAACTATATACAGCTCACGCCTTGAAACATCTTTTGTACGGCAGTCCACGAACTTGTCAACCATGTTCGCAAGGTCGATTGTACCCGAAAGCTTCTTTTTCATGTTGAGACGTGTTTTTTCTGCATTTTCACGGCTTCGCTTGTTAAGTAGTATCTGCTCCGAGATGCGTTTTGCTTCGTCGGGATTCTCAATGAAGTATATTTCAAGCTGGTGACGGAGAAAATCTGTCATTGCTTCACGGATAAATTTGTTTGTGATAGCCTTTTTCGTCTGATTTGCATAGGAAGTCTGCGTTGAAAATGACGACGAAACAAGCACAAGGCACTCATCAACATCTTCGTATTTTATCTTGCTCTCATTTTTCTGATAGCCGTTCACCGACTTGATATACGTATCAATCTGCGCCGTGAAAGCACGTTTTACCGCTTCTTCAGGTGAGCCACCGTGTTCGAGGAAGCTGGAGTTATGATAGTATTCCGCAAGCTTGACCTTGTTTGAGAACGTAAGTGCAACATCAAGCTTAACCTTATATTCAGGCTTGTCCTCTCTGTCCCTGCCGAACTTTTCAGCCGTCCAGTGCTGTACCGATACAAGTGCATTATCCCCCGAAATCTCCGTAACATAGTCGGTTATGCCGTTTTCGTAGATAAATTCAGTTTCTGTAAATCCACCTGCTTCATTCTCCGAGCGTAATACAAATAGTATATTAGGATTCACAACTGCCTGACGTTTCAGAACGTCAAAGAAAAATGCGTCATCAATATTTATATCCGTGAATACTTCCAAATCAGGTCGCCACAATGTTTTTGTACCCGTCTGCTTCTTTGCACACGGAGTTTTCTGCAATCCGCCTACATTCTCACCCTTTTCAAAGTGCAGATTGTACTTGAATCCGTCACGGATAACCTCAACGTCCATAAATTCAGATGCACATTGCGTTGCGCAAAGTCCGAGACCGTTCAGACCGAGCGAGAACTCATAGTCGCCCTCATTATACTTACCGCCTGCATACAGTTCGCAGTAAACAAGCTCCCAGTTATAGCACTGCTCCACGGAGTTATAGTCAACAGGACAGCCACGTCCGAAGTCCTCAACTTCAATGCGGTTGTCTCTGTAGTGAGTTATGATAATCTTATTTCCATATCCTGCCCTTGCTTCGTCGATAGAGTTCGAGATAATCTCAAAAACGGAGTGTTCGCAACCTCCAAGACCGTCCGAGCCGAATATAACAGCAGGTCGCTTTCTTACTCTGTCCGCACCTTTCAAGGCGGTTATACTTTCATTTCCGTAATTTTTCTTTTTTGGCATTTTTTTCATCTCCATAAACAAAAGTTCGCCTAAATATTATACCACAAACAAAATCATTTTGCAAGGGGTTTCACAAAAAAAACTGCCCTTGATTATATAAACCAAAGGCAATTTTATATGTTGTAAGATATTACTTCATAGCTTCCTCAACAGCAACTGCACAAGCAACTGTTGCACCAACCATTGGATTGTTACCCATACCGATAAGACCCATCATTTCAACGTGAGCCGGAACAGAAGATGAGCCGGCAAACTGTGCGTCAGAGTGCATACGACCCATTGTATCTGTCATGCCGTATGAAGCAGGACCAGCAGCCATGTTGTCAGGGTGAAGTGTACGACCTGTGCCGCCGCCTGATGCAACAGAGAAGTATTTTTTACCTGCATCTGTACGCTCTTTCTTGTATGTACCTGCAACGGGGTGCTGGAAACGTGTCGGGTTGGTTGAGTTACCAGTGATAGAAACGTCAACGTTCTCTTTCCACATGATAGCAACGCCCTCTGTTACGTCGTTTGCACCGTAGCAGTTTACTTTTGCACGAAGTCCGTCTGAATATGCCTTGCGGAAAACTTCCTTTACTTCGCCTGTATAGTAGTCCATTTCTGTTTCTACGTATGTAAAGCCGTTGATTCTTGCAATAATCTGTGCAGCATCTTTTCCGAGACCGTTGAGTATAACACGGAGTGGCTTCTGACGTACTTTGTTAGCCTTTTCAGCGATACCGATTGCACCCTCTGCGGCTGCGAATGATTCGTGTCCAGCAAGGAATGCAAAGCACTCTGTTTCTTCCTCAAGGAGCATTTTTCCGAGATTACCGTGACCGAGACCAACTTTTCTCTGGTCTGCAACAGAGCCGGGAATACAGAAAGCCTGAAGTCCTTCGCCGATTGCAGCAGCTGCTTCAGATGCCTTTACACAGCCTTTTTTGATTGCGATTGCACAACCAACAGTATATGCCCATTTTGCATTTTCAAAGCAGATTGGCTGAATACCCTCAACAAGCTTATAGATGTCAAGACCTTTTTCCTTGCAAACGTCAGCACATTCTTCAATTGTATTGATACCGTATTTATTGATTACTTCAAGAATCTGCTTTTCACGTCTCTCATATGATTCAAATAAAGCCATTTCAAAAGTCCTCCTTATTCTTTACGTGGGTCAACAATCTTTACAGCATCAGCAACTCTGCCGTATTGACCTTGTGCCTTTTCAAAAGCAGTGTTAGCATCGTCTCCAGCCTTGATGAAGTCCATCATCTTGCCGAAGTTAACGAACTTATAGCCGATAATTTCGTTGTCCTCATTAAGAGCAAGACCAGTAACATAGCCGTCTGTCATTTCGAGATAGCGAGGACCTTTAGCGAGTGTGCCGTACATTGTGCCGACCTGTGAGCGAAGTCCTTTACCTAAATCTTCGAGACCTGCGCCGACAACAAGTCCGCCCTCTGAAAATGCAGACTGTGAACGACCGTAAACAATCTGCAAGAAAAGTTCTCTCATAGCTGTATTGATAGCATCACATACGAGGTCTGTATTGAGTGCTTCGAGAACAGTTCTGCCCGGGAGAATTTCAGAAGCCATAGCTGCGGAATGTGTCATACCAGAACAGCCAATAGTTTCAACGAGAGCTTCCTGAATAACGCCCTCTTTAACATTAAGTGTAAGTTTACAAGTACCCTGCTGTGGAGCGCACCAGCCAATACCGTGTGTAAAGCCTGAAATATCCTTGATTTCTTTAGCCTTTACCCATTTAGCTTCCTCCGGAATAGGAGCTGCACCGTGAGCAACGCCTTGAGCAATCGGACACATTGTTTCAACTTCGTGAGAATAAATCATTTTTGATACTCCTTTCAGATATTAGGACAAAAGTCCCGCATACAATAATATTATACAACATTTTAGTGCTTTAATCAAGTGTTTTTGACTAATAAATACACAAAAAAAGTTATACTGTACTAACAATCAATATCCTAATTCTTCGCCGACAATAATAACCTTTATTCTGTCCTTGTGACGTTGTTTTGCGGAGATAAGATAGTTACAGCAGATTCTTGCGTCACTTGAACAGCCGTCGTAAATCTGTCGGTCGGGCTTATTCATGGAAACGCACTCCCCCGTCTCTGCACAGTATGTTTTGCAGTCCAGTCGCACGCAGTTAGGCGGTGCGGATTCCGTCTTTACACGCATTTCAGCCTGTTCAAGATTTTTCACAATCTTGTTGTAGCCTGCAATGATGATAACGCTTTCAGGACCGTATGCAATTGCAGAAATTCTGTTGCTGTTGCCGTCTACGTTGTAAAGTATGCCGTCCTCTGTTATGGCATTTGCACTTGAAATATACACGTCTGCAAAGAAAGATTTTCTGTAGAAGTCCTTGATTTCTTCAGGTAGAACTTTTGTTCTGTCCATGTAGTTGTATTCGGGTGATGCGATAAGTTCGTTGATACCACATTCCACCATAGAAACAGTACCGCCGTGAGTTATAACGTCGCCCTCTTTAAGCAGAGATTTTACAATATCCCTGACATCTTCTTTAGTGGGTGCATAGTAGAACTGCATATTATTTTTCATGAGATTTTCACCTGTTCTGCGGATTCTTTTCTCAATTACAGCTTTTTTATTTTCGTCCATGTAAAACACTTCCTTTTAAAAATAATGCGGAGCTTTCAGTAACTCCGCATATAGTTTATGTTGATGCGACAAGAATACGTCCTGTACCTCTGTAGACGTTCACAAGTCCTTCACCCGATACAGCAGAGCCGATAAGTCCTTTCATGGAGCGTTCTACAGTAAAATTAAGACTGCCAGACCATGCAATCGCCATATTTCCGTCGATTTTCACCGTATCATTGTTAAGGTCGATTGTGATGAGTTCATTTCGTGGAACACGGGATTCAAGTGCGACAATGCCCTTGCCTGAAATCATGGTGTTGAACAGTCCCTCACCGCCAGCTATTGCACTGCTAAGGTTATTTCTTGCAACTACACGCAATTCAGCAGTCGTTTCACAACTCAAAAACAAGCCGTCGTCAATAACCATGCTTCCTCCCCATTCTGCCAAATCTTCAAGGAGTATGAATTTCCACGTAGGCTCAAGAATGAGTACGCCCTCACCTGAATATTTTGGCTTTACAGCTGATTCGCCCGTGACTTTTGAGCCGATAAGACCTTTCATAAATCCGCCCACACCGCCTGTATTTGCATCACTTACGACATTTCCTAACATCATCTGCATTGCGCCAGCCTGTATGATTACGCTGTGCTGTGCATCAAGAGATACTAAAACTTGTCTTTTTTTGATGCCCTGTTTTGCACGGAAATAAGCATCAGACGGACTTATCGCACTGTAACCCGAAAGTCTGTTGTATTCAAGAATACTGTAACAGCCCTTACTGTCGGTTATCTGTCGTGACATCAGACTGTCGGACGTGCATAAATCTGTATCAATTGACATCTAAAACACCACCTTATTTCTGCATAAATCAGTCGTTGTCAGGTTCAAGAAGTGCATAATTTCCGTCGTCACGCTTATAGACAACATTTATTTTGCCTGTCTTTGCATTAAGGAACATAAAGAAAGTATGGCTAAGAAGATTCATCTGCAAAATAGCTTCCTCAATATCCATCGGGCGCAGTTTGAACTTCTTTTCCTTGATAACTTCGTACTGTGAAATATCCTCAACAGGTTCAGCAAATGACTCTTTGAAAGCTGAATCCTTAAGTTTCTTCTCAACTTTTGTCTTGTTTTTGCGGATTTGTCTGATAATCTTGTCTATTGCGTCATCAAGAGCAACATTTTTATCAACGGCTGAACGCTCTGCACGGAAAATAATGCTGTTGTATCTTACAGTAAGTTCGATTACAATCTGATTTCTGATTTCAGACATGACAATCTTTGCATCAGCATCATCACCGAAAAACTTGCTTAATTTAGAATCAATCTTTGACTCTGCATACTCTGTGAAATTCTGTGGTACTTGCATTTTCTTTGCGGAAATAGTTGTTTTCATTTATAAGTCCTCCTTTAAACTTCCTGAATCAGAAAGTTATTTCATAGTTATATTATACCATAATATTTCAGATATTACAAGTACATTTTGTCAACTTTGTATAGTTTGTACATTTGCAACAGCATATTTTGGTAAAAATAACAAATCAACTGCAAAGGCTGTTCAGCATGGTTGTAACGATATTTTCAGCAACGGCGGGTGTACTGTACTTATTTTCAAGCAGAACACAAAAAGCTATCGGATTATTCGGGTCGTCAACAAATCCAACAAGAAGTGCATTTTCCTCTGCACCGTCTTTAACTTGTGCTGTACCGCTTTTTATACCTATTGTATAGTTCGGGATTGACCATGTATAATGATTTTCAGCGTTTGTCATGAGAATCTGCTTGACTGTTGATGCAGTTTCAGGCGTGAACACCTGTTCGCTGTATGATGTACTTGCAACCTGCGTTACTTCGCCGTATACATCAGTTACTTTTGATATGAGATGTGGCATTGTCATCTTACCTGTACCATTTGCTATCGCACTCTGCCACATCATCAACTGCATAGGACTTGCAAGCGTTTCACTCTGTCCGATACAGCTCCACTGCGTATTGAAGTCATTTGAATCAACAAGTTTCGCCGACGCTTTTTCGCACTCTATGCCGTCTATTTCAAAAGTTTCCGTTTCTTTGGTGATTTTGTCGTCACTCACTGCATAGCCTAATTTTTCGTACATCTGTTTTACTTTGCTTAATGGCATATCAGCATCTTCAACAAGCTGTGCAAAAAACGGATTGCAACTGTTTTCTACTGCCTGTTGAATATTCTGTTCGCCGTGACCGTATGCGTTGTGACAGTCTATAACTTTGCCTGAATTGTTGGTGTAATGACCCGAACAGCTGAACGACTTCGCAAAAAGTCTGTCCACACCCATGATTTCAAGTGCCGTTATGACTGTTGATACTTTCTGCGTTGAGCCAGGTACAGTTCCATAGAGTGTCTTTGATATGAGAGTACCCGATTCCATGTTCTCTATATCCGCATAGCCTTTTGTAGGGTCAAGCGACGGCAGACTTGTACACACCAGAAGTTCGCCAGTTTTGTAGTTATAAGCAACAGCGCACCCCTTTGCACCCATATAAGCATCATATACAGCACGGTTTGCTTCGTGATTCAGTGTAGTGTGTATTGAAGCCTTGCCTCCCTCTTTCATGATACCTGCCGAAAAGCTGTAGTTATTGAGTTTATCGGCATTTTTCGCAACAAGTGTATTAGTCATCTGCCCATTGTCGTCGCCTATAAGATTACCAACATCAACAAAAAAGTTGTCGGGATATTTCTTGCCAGAGCCGTCAAAAAGTACACCGCCTTTTCTGTCGTATACCATGCCTAACTTATAATTTGACGAATGTGTCATATAAAAAGGCGCATTTTTGTCTATTTTCAGCACAAGTGCAACCATTCCTGCAATAAAAACAAGCAGAAAAAGTGTTATCACATACTGACAGCGTTTAATGCTTTTCATTGTTAAATATCCTTTCAAGTATACTATTCTTTTTTCTGCGGATTTCTGCACCCTTATAGTTGGTAAATTCAGGGGACTGTGATGCAACAATCATTCCAATCATCAGACCGCTTGCAACCATAGATGAGCCACCAGCTGAAATAAACGGCAGTGTTACGCCTGTAAATGGTATCATGTTGCAAGAACCGAAAATATTCAGTGCCATCTGAACGGTGAAAGCTCCGCATACTCCTGCACACACTGTGCCGTGATAGTAGGAGCGTGGCGGATTTATCAACGGCATTGCTATCATTATGAGAATCATAAGAACAGTCATAACCGCATAGAGAAGTCCCCATTCCTCACATATTGTTGCAAAAACTATGTCGCTTTCGTATGCGAATACATTGCAGAGCCAGCCGTTGCCTGCTCCCTTGCCGAACCAACCGCCCTCTGCTATACCGATAAGGGCTTTAGTCTGCTGATAGCCGTTTACATCAGGATTATTCCATATATCCGCAAAAATACGCTCCTTTACATAAGGCGGTGCAACAATTATAGCGATAATCCCTAAAACAGCAACGCATGAAACAGCTGTTATTATTGTCCTGCGTGAAAATTTCGCTTTCGGATAGCATATTCTTAAAAGAAAACCTGATGCGTATATTGCCATGAATGTCGGTATACTTCCTAAATCTCTGCACCACCACTGAAAAAGTATCACAACAGCAAAAGTCAGGAATACTCTTATATTTTCCTCTACTATATAGAAGTTGAATATCTTGATTTTATCCTGCTGTGTAACTACTGCCGTACCGCACACAAGTACAAGAAGCGGTTTTATAAATTCCGACGGCTGAATTGAGATAAAGCCTAAATCAATCCACATACTGCGCTCACCAGTAAAAAGCAGAATTACAACAAGAAGTGCGAAGATTCCGCCATACAGAAATGTAAACTGCATCTGAATCCAGTTGTAATTCTTGCAAAGCAGATAACCGCATTGACAAGCCACAAGTGCTGATATACAGGTTATCATGTGCTTTACGTCAAGCTGAATCCCCCCGAAACACGACTGAAATATCAGGCTCATGTTGAGTATAAGTATAAGCATGAAGTTTACAGCATATGTTTTCTGTTTGAAACGTGGCATTATAATAAAATAGGCTATGTCAATAACTCCTACCGCAAAAGCAAGTGTGAACGGAGCATTCGGGTTATCGTAATTTCCATTGATAAAAACATTATACATCATAGCACCGTGCGCAATCAGCACAAATATACATGACATAAAGTAAGATATTTTATTTGTCATTCTGCTGTCTCCTTTTTCTGAAAATAAGTTGTCTGTTGCCAATCTGAATTATGTCATTATTATGCAGTTGTGCGAATTTCAGGGGTACACCGTTTATATACATACCCGATTTTGATGCAAGGTCTGTTATAAACCACTTCTTGTCGCTTATGTTAAGTATGACGTGATAGCGTGATACAGACATATCCTGCACACGTATATCGGCAGAAGCGTGACGACCGATAAGCACCTCATCACATTCAAGCGGATAGACTTTTTCGCCGTCAACAATTTCTACATCAGCAGATGACTTTTTCCAGCGTTTATCCCCCGACCTTTTTTCTACATACGCCACAATCATAAGCACCAATGCGCACACATCAAGCGCACCTGCTGTAATCGCACAAATAATCAGCTCATTCATAGTTTTTTCACTCCTTTTCTGTCTGTCAGAATTATATTATATCATGTATTTCTAATCAAATCAAGTATTTACGACAAGAAATTTTGTAATAATTATAACATTTATCAGAAAATTGGTTAAAAAAATCTCCCATAGCTTCCGCCATAGGAGATTGATTTATTATGCTGCGAGTATTTCGTAATAGTCATCATTCTGAACTGCATTATTTACCAATGCGCTTTCTCTTGCGTATACAGCGCATGAGAATTTGTATTTGCCGTCTGATGTAGATGCTGTTACTATTACTGAACCGCCTGCAACAGCTGTAACAGTGCCGTCTGAACTTACTGTAACTTTTGATGTATCGTCTGATGACCATACAACGTCACCTGCGGAATAGCCCGACGGGAGCGACTTGATACCGATTTGAGCAGATGAACCAATGTCCAATGAAACATATGATTTATTAAGTGCGAACACACCAACAGGAACAGTTGCTGTTGTCGGTGGCTCTGTCGTTGTAACTTCTCCTGCTGTACAGTGGTCAACAGGTTTAAGATTTTCGAGATGTTTCTTAGCCTTAATCGGACTGGATTCCTTGTCAACGTCAATAAGTGTTATAGATGCCTCAACACCTAACGCTTTCGTTACCTGCTCAAGAAGTACCAGCTTGATTTCAATTTTCAAGTACAGCGTTGCATCTATACACAGCAGATTTTTCTTTTCGGGACTTTCATCAAGATGCACTTTTACTTCTGCTGAAAGTGTCGGACCGACTTTAAGCTGTAAACTTACAAGGTCAACTTCTCCGACGATATAGTCAAGACTTAGTGCAAGGACAAGTTTCAGATAAATTCCAGCTTCACCAGTCAATGCAATATCTGCACTATGGTTTGTTTCGTTTATCGCACGGAAGCTTGACCCTTTAACTTCAAATCCCTTTGTATTTTCTGTTGTAACTTTCACTGAAATCTTTCCGCTTACTTCAAATACAATGTTTACTCTAAGGTTTACTGAAATTCCGGGACATATGTATATTGCCATTTTGCCGATTTCAATCGACGGATTGGAAACTGATTTGCTGTCAAGCAGAAAATCTTTGTCGAACATTTTTGCATCATCTTCAAAACCATATTCAACGCCGACTTCCGTTGAATAATCTACAGCCATATAGATTCTGTTAATTTCCAGTCCTTTGAATAAGCCATAGCTCCAGTCAATATCGGCATTGAGTGCAACATCTTTGAGAGATGCCGTAATTTTGTAGTCGTCAAGCTCAACAGAAAAATTAATTGATTCAAATGGAGCATTGGCAAGCTTTTCGATACTGTCGTTATAGTTCATGCGTCCGAGCTGTGTTATTTTTGCATTGTCGTGAGTTGGAGTATATCCTACCTGCGTAATCTGAACATTATCGCTTGCCGGCTCAAATGAGCTGTAATCCGCACCGAACTGTCCTTGTACGTCAACTTTCTTATAGACTTCCTCCATTGATGCAGGTACGCTTTTTACAGTTGCCGTGCCGTCTGCATGGTCGATAACTGCTATAACCTTGTATGCACCGCCGTTGCCGTCTGCCGTTTCTTTCGGGAGAATGAAAACAGAATCTTTTTCAAGTCCCTGCGTATATTCGGACGGCATTGTAATATCCTGGTCTGAAATCTGAACATCTTCGGCATTTATTATCTCCGAAAAATTGCTTACATTGTCCGCAAGCTGTAAATCGATATGTTCGTCAAAAGTCTGATGACTCCATGAACTTTGAGCCATGCTAAGTGAAGCAAGTGCTTGATTCGGGTCGGACAGAACAGCATCAGGACTGCTTATAACACCATGTTCAATAGCCGACTGTATGATTTCTTCGTCCGTTGAATTTTCGTCGGCAAAACCTGATGCCCTCATGAGTGTTGATGTAACAAACTTATCATCAACAGGTGCATCTAAATCAATGACTTCATCTTCTCCGATTACGCCCCATTCCTTAGCGGAATCAATTTCACCGTTTTCAGCATTTTCATCAACCTGCATACCGAAAGCATCATTCACCATAGCAAGCCATTCGCCATTGGTGAGTACGCCGTCATCTGTCGGTGATACAGCGTTATCACTGTCTGCAACAACATTCTGCGCTGTCTGACTGCTCCCATTAAAGAACTCCTCTGCACTGCAACCCGAAAAAACAGTTGCAACAGATGCAAGCACTGCAATGCTGGTTATTGCTGATACTATGCGCTTTATTATCATCTTAAACCACCTTCATTATTCAATTTTTCCATACATACAAATACTCGCTTTTCCCGAAAAAATCAAAGAAAAGCGAGAATCCGAAAAATTTTTCGTCTTATTTCTGAATAGCGTTTACATTATTCTGAACAGCAACATCAGTTGATTCAGCAGGTTCAGCAACACCTTGTCTAAGGAATGTAGCCTTGTTTTTAAGATACTGACTGAAATTTTCAAGTATTATCTTGTGGTCTGTATTAAATTTCTCTCTGAAATCAGTACCACTCTGTGCCTTATAGATTGCTTCTGTGCTTGCGATTTTTGCATCAAGGTCAGCAAGAACTGTTTCAATCTGTGTTGCATTTGTTTCCATACGTGTTGCACCGTTTCTGATTTCTTCAGGATTAACAAAAATAGATGCCATGATAAAAAACCTCCTTAATATACGTCTCCGCCCTGAGTTGCCTGTGCCTTTGAATCTTCTACACGCTGTTCGTGAGCTTTTACAGCCTGGTCAAGAACTGTTGCGTATTCTTCCATAGTTGACTTGAACTTCTCATACTTATCTTTCTGCGACTGAACATGAGTTTTGAAAGCATCATAGTCTGAACCTTTCCATGCAGATGCAAGCTCACCCTCTACATAGTTGAAAAAGTCTGAATATTCTTTAAAGAAATCATCTGCAAGACCTTTAATCTGGAGCGCAGTGTTAGCAACTGCCTCTGTGTCGCTGATGTCAATAATGTTTGCCATTTGAAAAACCTCCTGAAAATATTATTTTTGTGAACTGCTGATTATATGCGCACGACAGTTCTACTGTACAATCGTATTATATCATAAAAATTGCCTTTTGTCAAGAGATTTTTTATATATTTTTAAAAAATTATTATTTTGTTAAATATCAATCATTAAGTATGGTAAAGCGTTTTCCTGCTTTTTTATTCTGGATAATAACAGCCTCATCTTCCATCATGACTGGTATGCTGTTTTCGATACTGAATAAGCCCGATTTTTCAAGTCCTTTTCCAATCCAGATACCCGACGCATCAAACCAGTCTCTATGATTTTCAATGTCGATACTCTCAAAGTCTATTTTGTCCTTGTCAATGTCCTTTACAATATGGAAATATGCTCCCTTTTCTGCGTGCATCTTTTTCGGCGTGTCAAGGATTATATAATGAATATGTATTTCGGGAAGTTGTGTTATAGCCTGTTTTAAACAAGTAAAAACGGAGTTTGTCTCATCATTCAGCACATTTTCTTCAAATGAATTTACTATCACATATATGTGTGAAAGTTCTACACCCTGTTTTATTGTCCATGTTCCGTCTGGTTGCTTTTCAAGCTGATGATAACGGTCAACATACATATTGCTGAAATTCCTGCTCCATTCAACAAGCTGTTCGGGCGTTGAAATATAAGTATAGCGTGAGTTTTCATGTTCTATACCGCCTGAACTATCAAGAAGCTGTACAGAAATACTGCTGTCACGTGAAAGAGCCTCTGCAAGATACGCTGAAAATCTCGTCAGCTTTGTTTCGCTTTCAGCTGAAATAAATGTTATGTACTTGTCGCTGAAATCATAGTAAACAACGTCACTTCCGTTCACGCCTAACGGCAGACAACTGTAATCCAGCTTATCTTCAAGTATATTTTCAACAGATATTCTGATATTTTTATAAGACGGTGCATAAACGTCATTACAGTTCTCAACCGCATTTTTACAGAGTTCAGCAATTTCCTTTGCATCATCTCCGAAAACTGTTTCGTTGTCATCATCTTCAATAATATCATCAACATCAAAAATTTCTGCAATCTGAAATTTATATGTGATATTCTTTTCCTTTACAATGCCACTTCCCTTACATTCTGATGGTGTGATTCTGTCCGTTCTGCCTAATATGCTTATATAGTCGTTGGCATCATTCATTTTCAGCATGAAAACCTGCTGAATATACTGTTTGAGATTGAAATTTGTGCTTATTGTAGACGTTCCGACAACAATAAATATTCCTCTCTTTACACCCTCTCTTGCAATATAGGTCAATGCTGAAATATCATCAGAAAACTTCTCCTTGAACTCCGTGTAATTGTTGAGAATAAATACAATATTTGGCAGTTTCTGTCCGTTGCTTCTGCAATATTTTTCGTATTCGCCGTTATACTCTGCAAAAAGACTTGTCCTTCTCACAACCTCATCTTTTATTGAATATATTATCTTACGCACGTTCTCT
>CAMWKY010000023.1 GCA_947174965.1 uncultured Ruminococcus sp.
AAGACTTCCCTCACTTTTTCAATTTGCTACATCCGCTTAAGTGTACGCATATGCCCGAAGCCGCCGATGTCGTCCGCCGTATTTTTGAGATGAGAGCTACAGGATACAATGTCACAAAGATTTCCGAAACGCTGAACAGTGAGGACATTCTTCCTCCGCAGGATTATAAGTACAGCAAACTCGGAAAGGAAGCACCGCAATATTCACATCATCTGTGGAGTCCGACTGCGGTCAAACGTATCCTCATCAATCCAATTTATCTTGGTAACCTTGCTCAACTTAGTACAACGACTGTGAGCTACAAAAACCACAAGACCATTCAGAAAAGTGCAGACGAATGGGTGGTTATTGAGAACAACCACGAACCTATTGTTTCGCAGGAGTTGTGGGATAAAGTGCGTGAGATTGAAGCGTCCGTAAGTACAGGCAAGCAGATAAAAAAAGGAATTACAATGCCGTTGTCGGGCTTGGTATATTGTGCTGACTGCGAAACGAAAATGAAGAATTATTCTTCCGGAGCAAAAGCTCCTTATGGCTATGTGTGTGGCTTTCACGCTCGTTTTGGTAAAGAACACTGCACCTCGCACCATATCAATTATACTGATTTGGAAAACATTATCATGCAGGATATACGCCGACAAATCGACTTTGTGATGGACGATGATAAGGCTCGTGAAAAATATCTTGCCCGTAAGCGTGGAGAAGCAGTCATTAGCAGCAATGCTGATGAGAAAAGACAAAAAGATATTGAAAAGCGTATTGCTGACCTCGACAAGCTGATTCAGAAAATCTATGAAGACCGTGTTCTCGGTAATATGCCCGACAAGACTTGTATATACCTTCTCACAAAGTATCAGCAGGAAAAAACACCTTGCAGACTGAACTTGACATACTTGTTAAGAAAGTCAATGCGGACAAGCAGGACAAAACAGATGTAGATGAGTATATCCGTCGTTTGAAGTCCTATATAGGTGCTGAGGAGCTTACACGAGAGATATGCCTTGACCTGATTGAATATTTTACAGTCAATGCCTATCAGGGCAGAAAGGTTATCCGTGATATTCACATTTATTATAAGCTGATTGATAAACCGCTTAAAAACAAGAAAAATGCCCTTGCCTAATGGCAAGGACAATACGGAAAATATTGTTTGTCCTTTTTGTACTCTTATCCTTTTTAACGAATGGTACGCAGCAAGCACATCAAAGAAAATCCTTGCTGTTATGCAGGCGAACGCAAGACAGGGCAAATATACAGCTTCGATTGTAGCATACGGTTACATTGCAGAAACGGACGAAAACCTCTCACCGATTATTGACGAAAATACTGCTCCGAACGTCTGAAGAATTTTTGAAATGTGTGCAAAGGGTGCAAGTTCTCTGCAAATTGCAAAGGCTCTGAATGCAGATAAAATTATCATTCCAGTAAGTTACAAAAACCACAGGAAATATATCCGTGATGAATCGAAATGGATAACTGTTGAGAATGCTTTTGAACCGATTATTTCCCTTGAACTCTAGGATAATGTGCAGGAAATAAACAAGTCTGTAAGTCGTGGAAAACGACAAAAAAAGGTGAAATTCTTCCGCTTTGTGGATTAATGTACTGTGCAGACATCGGCAGGATTCCCGATGAATTAAGTACAAAAATGCTTGAAAAATATGTCGCTGAACAGAAAGCTCTTGTTGACAAAACTGCGGAATTGAAAAAATCGGAAATTCAGGCTGACAAAGAAAAAAATGATGTTGATGAATTTATCAGCCGACTGACAAAATATTATGATGCACCTTGCCCTTACTCGTGAGATGTGCCTTGAACTTATTTGAGTATATTATAGTATATGAACGTCCTGAAAAGTACGGCGTACCTCGTAAGATTGACATCTAATACAAGTTTATGAGCAATCAGCTTGCGGACAGCAGAAATCTCTATCTTCCGCAGAACAGCGTTCAAATCAATGATTAAAAATAGTTTACCTTTTGGGTGGGCATTAGTTCTGCCTTTGTTGACAACAAGGCTCAGTAAACTGATAATCGAAGAAATAACTGCAAGACTCAAACCCAATATAGTATCTTTTATCAAACTGTCCTTGCAAAAAATTTCTTGCTTTAAGTTTATACTGCTGTCTTTGTATAACAATAAAGCTCTTGGCAGAAGTATGATATTCGCCAATATCAGAACCAGACAATATGTATTCAGATTAGCATATGTTAAGATAAATTCCGCTTTTGACGAGCAAGCCGAGTGTTCGCCCTCTGTCATATATTATACCAGACCCTATTGAAAAAGTCAATCACCTGAAAAGAAAAAGCCTTATCCCCATATTACAGGAACAAGACCATTTCAAAACATCGTCAATTAAGAACTTTATATCATAACCTCATTTATAACGGTTGATTCGTCCTTAAATCCTGCCTTTTAAGGTGTCCTTTCGGTAATTATTTAGCTTGCTGTACCAGTATTACAATGTTTCTTTAAAACTTCTATATGGATACTGTTCTAAAGCGTTGCCCTGTTTTTTTATTTCTTCAAGTATCGTTTCAGCAAAAAAGCACAGAAATACGGAAATGTATATATATCCTCGCTGTAGCCTATATTTCCGCCAGTGAACTTTATTCTGTAATTAATATCGGGATAGCGTTCAGAACTTATAAGCGTTCTGAGTGACTTAGCCCTTCCGTTTGTAGCCTTAACTTCAACAGGTATCAGGTTATTGACAGTGCGTACAAAGAAATCCTGCTCCAGTACAGAGTCATCTCTTTTATAGTAGTATAAGTCATAACCGCTTTTCGCAAGTGTTTCAGCGATAATACTTTCATACAATGCTCCTTTATATACACCAAGATTTTTATTAGCTCTCAAATCGTCCTGTAATTCGTCATCAAGCATTGACACAAGAAGTCCCGTATCGGCAAAGTACAGCTTATATTTATCTTCAATGAAGTTGCAATATCGGGAAACTTCTGAATCTCATCGAAAAATATCAACGTTTCGCCCTCTATGAATCGCTTTGACGGGTCTATGAGTGATATATTCTTGATAATGTCAGAAGCCTTGTAGCCATCTGAAATAATCATCTCGTACTTTGGTTCTTCGACAAAATTTATCTCAATCACGCTTGAATAGTTTTTCTCTGCAAACTTGCGTATAGATGCAGTCTTACCGACTTGCCGTGAACCTTTGACAATAAGCGGTTTGCGATCTGCACTCGCTTTCCATTCAGTAAGAAAACCGTCAATCTTACGTTTCAGATTCATAAAGCAATCACCTCTTACTCTTATTATACAATAATTACAACGAAAAATCAATAGCAAATTACATTTTTTTAACGAATTTCTAATATGGATTTACAATTTTTACTATTAATCAGATAAAGCACAATAGATATTGACAATCCGTTCAAAACCTTGTCCAATGTGTTTGGGCTTATCGGTATAGCTGTACTTATTATTTTTTCCATATTTTACAGGCTTGTCTGCTGTTTTTATTGCATCAACAGCAAGTCCAACAAATCCCGACTTACAGCCGTTTTCAGCACTATAGAACATTACCTTTACCGATGTAGGTGTATCAGTAACTATTTTGCACACTTATTTTTGCCAAAAAACAGCCTGTTCCGCATTGACCGTGGAGCAGGCTATTCCCATATTCAAATCAGATATTCAAACTTTACTTTATAGTTTTTCCCTCTGCCTGACGTACTGTAACGAAGTCTAACAGCTGGAACATATTTCAGCTTTATCTCAAGTATTTTTTTATTGTAAACTGTAATTTTTTCCAGAACTTCACCGCAGATATGTTCGTCAGCAGTTTCAAAATCAAGATACTTTTTTACACATTCAATGCACTTCTGCATTTTTCTTTTCTGACAATCAAGCTCCGACTGCATTTTCTGGTGATGTTCTATTTTCATTCTGATTTCAGAAATCTGATTATCATAATACTGATTCTGTTTTTTATAATCCTCAGCACTGACTCTATCTTCCAGATATTTATCAAGAAGCTTGCGTTTCTTGTCTTCAATATTGTCAATATCTTTCTGAAACTTTTTTATATCTATTTTTTCAGGAACACTACACACAGTATGTATCTCTGAAATCATTTCTGAAATCAGCTCTTTCTGATTGATTTTCATAATGCTCAGTACATACGCTGTACCCTCAAGTAATACCACTTCATTGACAGAATTATTGTCACAGCCTATAACCTCACCGAATTTATTTACTTTTCCTGCACCATGCTTTGCATTATTCGCACATCTCCACGCTTTATAAACAGAACCGTCTTTACATTTTTTTGTACGGCTTACAAATCTTTCACAGCACTCTCCGCATACTATTTTACCACTGCACCAATAACGACAACTATGTCTTGACTTCTGTTCATCTGTAAGCGTGCGTGTTGCAAGTATTTCCTGTGCTTTCTCCCACGTAATCCGGTCAATGATTGGTTCATGGTGATTTTTTATGTATATTTTTTCTTTCTCTCCTCTGTTGTACTTCTTTTTATGTGTAAGATAATTAGGAGTAAAAGTTTTCTGCTGGCAAAGGTCACCAACATATTTTTCATTACGTAAAATTCTCAGAATAACTGTATTGCTCCATTCCTTTACACGCATAGGCTTTATGCCTGCTTCCATTAGTTCTCTAGCAATTATATGAGTTCCCTTGCTCTCATTTACATACTTATGAAAAATCAGTCTGACAATTTCAGCACCCTCTTCATTTATATGCAATTCACCGTTTTTTACATCATACCCCAGCATACTTCTTCCGAAAACTACCCCTTGTTTCATACGTTGTTTCTGTCCCCATATTACACGCTCAGAAGTCTTACGGCTTTCCTCCTGTGCAATAGTTGACATAATTGAAAGTCTCATTTCTCCGTCTCGTTCAAGAGTATTAATGTTGTCATTAATGAATACTACCCCTACGCCTTTTTCTTTCAGCTTTCTTGTATATTCAAGAGTATCGACCACATTTCTTGAAAATCTACTTACTTCCTTTGTAATGATAAGATTGATTTTACCTGCATATGCGTCATCAATCATTCTGTTGAAACCATCACGGTGAAGTGTTGACGTACCGCTTACGCCCTCGTCATAATATACTTCTACCAATGTCCATTCTTCGTTTCGATTGATGTAATCTGTAAAATATCTTCGCTGACTTTCAAGAGAATTGACCTGCGAATCCTTATCCGTTGAAACTCTGCAATATGCGGCAACTTTTAATGACATTTCATACTACCCCGTTTCTGTTTCTCCATAAGTGCCATAAGCTGTGAGTAACTTATAACCCCTTCAGAATACAGACTTTTATACACGCCGATTTTTATAAGAGTCTTGAACTCAGCCTGATTACTTGCTTCAATAGCTGTCTCCTTTATCTGATTATTCTTCATTCTACCAACTCCCATGTTCACATTATATGTGACCGGAATCGATATATTCTTTGTGATTTGTACTGTATTTTCAACACAAGCATTCATAATTTTTCCTCCTCAGAATGTCTTTTGATAAGATTGTAATATGTACCTTTTTTAAGTCCCATTTCTCTCATCGCATCAACAGGACGAATGATACCCCTGTTAACCTTTTCCATAACGCTGTCCCAATTAGCTGGCTTTTCTGCATTTGGTCTGCCGAACTTAACTCCTCGCTGTTTCGCCGAATCAATACCCTCTCGCTGTCTCTGCCTGATTTTTAGACGTTCTGCCTCTGCCATACTGCCGAGTACCTCAATAAGAATTGTATTAATCATATCCATAACCCACTCCTGCTCTGCTGAAAATTCTGCAAGCGTAGTAGGAATATCAAGTATCTTCACACGTATATGATGTTCCTTGAAATACTCCAGTTCGTTTCTGATGTCCGCCTTACTTCTGCTGAGACGGTCAAGCTCCTTGACTACAAGAGTATCACCGCTTCTCAGCATAAAATTTTTCAGTGAAGCATACCCATCACGTTTCATATCCCTGCCTGACTTCTTGTCAACTATGATGTTATGCTCGTCTACCCCATACTCAATCAATGCCTGTACCTGCCTGTCTGCGTTCTGCTCTTTACTTGATACTCTCGCATATCCGTAAACCCTGTTTTCCATTTCATATGACCTCCAAATAGTCTGTAATTGTCCCTGTTACTTTTTGGACGTTCATAATCTATCATCTTAACTTTTATATACGGCTTTTCAGGTCTTTCAAGACAGTTCATAAAACTATACTTTTATGAACTATTCTCCTAACGCCCTATGATTTTACCAAGAAGTCTCAGCTTATCCATATTAACAGCATTATCTGAAATCAGATTTTGTTTAAGTACACTGAAAATATATGTCAGCTTATCTGCATCAAGTCTGCAAAAATTTTCTTTCATAGTAATTTGATTATACGACTTGAAAAACTCAAGTTCTTCTTTGATTTCAGAAAACTCGTACTGATTTTCACTGCAACAGCCTTTATTCTCAATACTGCGGATTACTGTATCAGGAATAAAATTCTCAACCCTGTCATACCCCTTTGTCAAAACTCTTGCGAGTACAATTGTGCGGTCGCAAATACGCTTACTGCCTGAAATAATACCCTCAAAAACATCGTCCCCGAAAATATCATATAATCGCTTTGAAGCCTTACTTCTTGCACCTCGAACAGTATTCGGAGAGATACCCTGATACTTCGCTGCATCAACTGCCCTCATATTTATATAACGCACCATTTGTCTGGTTTTCTCCGTGTCGCACCATGCACATGACATTACTGCCGTTTTCATCTCTCTTAAAGCGGTCAGTCTGTAGCCGTACTGCTTACGTTCCTCGTCAGTCTCGGACAGAATAAGGCTCTCCGTTTCTGCAATCTGATTGAAAAAATTCTGTGACATTCCGTCACCTCCCATCGTTTTTGTAATCACCTAATTTTTTACTTCTTTTTCCGCTAGATACCCCATAAATAGCACACTGTACGGAATACATAAGGCAAAAATCAGTTTTTGATTGATTTACAATCACTTAAATAATCACATATTTCAATCGTCATGTGACACCTGATAATTCAAAATTTTCTATATTGAATCACTTTTCTTAGTTTTATTCTGCATAACAATACAACACCTATATATCACCTTTTTCATCTTGGTTTCAGTCTGAATTGCTACTTATATTTCAATCGGAATAAAGCAAAACGGCATAAGTTTGTGTGGCAAAAAAGGTATTCGTATGGATTTAAATATGACACCTCTCTCCGCAAATATAAAAAGCCTGCCGAACCTCGAAAGGCTCGACAGGCTAAACCGTCTTATTTAAGGAATGTATTTTCAATCAGTCTGAAACGCTTGTGAAACTGCACTGCTGCACTTTCTCTGTCAAGAAGCGTTACCGTTTTTTTCATCGAATCTACAATTATACCCCATTTTATATTCGGTACATAATTCCTTTCGGCATCTTCCACTTTGCAGTCCATAATAACCGCTGTCATCTCCTCAAAATACCTGTCTGCTTTTTCAATAATCTGTATCAGCAACTCGAGAAAATTATACTCTCTAATCCCAAAAAATCTATAAAAGCTGTATCTGCACTTATTTCTCATAACAGTATAAACCATCGGTTTTCTGTAGATATTAGGTACAATGCAAAGATGGTTAATTATGCGGTATTCCTTGATATAAGACATTCTATCGATTTCATCTTCTACATATCGGCTTCGTGGAAAATTTCTCATAAATCCGTCAACAGAATACTTGCCATAACTGTCAAGTATAATCGTATCAGGTCTGCCGAAAGTTCTCATATAGCTGAGTTCCTCGTTATCCTCGAAAACAGGCATTTTCTTTGAAATTGATGACGGTTCTGAATCTGGTAATTTAATTGGCATAAATTCAAACTCCTTTATAATAAATGTATGCTTACCATATTTCACCTGCACGGAAATCTCGGTAATTTTCAATCTGCATAAAAAATAACCGTTCCAAAAGCGTATCTTGGAACGGTTTAAGTTAAATTTAAAACAGCAAAAGACAAAACAGAAACAATTTTAGTCAAACTTAAAACAGCAGAAGACAAAATGAAAACAATTTTAGTCAAACTTAAAACAGCAAAAGACAAAATAGAAACAATTTTAATCAAACTTAAAACAGCAAAAGACAAAATAGAAACAATTTCAGCTAAACTTAAAACAGCAGAAGACAAAATAAAAACAATTTTAGTCAAACTTAAAACAGCTAAATACAACTTAAAAACAATTCAAGATAACGTTGAAACAGCTTCAGACAAATTGGTAACAGACAAATACAACTTGAAAACAGTCTAAGATAATCTCAAAACAGAGAAAAATATTATAAAAATCATCATTTTGGAATCTGCATTTTTGAGTTATAACATACCCCTGAAAAACAGCAGAATTTTACGGCTTATCTCGACGGTATTAAAAAGCCTGAGATACCCATTTTTGGACATCTCAGGCGAAATCTGAGCATTTTTTAAGTAAAATACCAATCGAATACCATTTCGACTACAGAACTAAAATACCCCCAAATTAACTGGCGGTTTTGATACCCCTGTATATCATCTACTTTACTCGAAAATAAACGCAGTCCTCAACATAGTCTCTGTTCTCGCTGAAAACAGGGATTTCCATATCAAGTACCCACTTCATTCTCAGTGCTTCATTAGCCGTACCCTCATTGATTACAAAAGGCTTTTTTATACAGCATACCCCTCTCTTTAAATTCAAAGGAAAGCCATTCCAGTCAACATTTTTCTCAGACAGAAGCATTTCTACCGCTTTATTGCAGTTTACGCCAAGTAGCTGACTGTGACTGAAATATGCCTGAGCAGTCGCCTGAATAGAGTTACGGATTGCATCTTGCTGTCTCCATATCATATAGTTGTTTACTTCCTCTTTCGGAATACTGAATGCTCTGCTGTCAAAATTAGCCTTGTCAATGCGTTTCTGATATATACCGTCCGCATTTTCTGCTGCATTTCTGAAATATTTGTTAAACGCAGATGTCGCCAGACTTGCGGTAATACTGCAAATTTTAAGCAGTCCGTTACCGAACCAAGCATCTGTATCAAGTTTCTGATAATCGCACATCACAAGGGAAATCTCGTCCGACTGCGTATAACCTATTACACAACCCTCAACATTCTCGCACAGTTCTTTCATAGTCTGATACATGACATTCGTCAAAATATCGTCAAAAGGACGGACAAATCCCCTTGTAAAGCTGTGGAATCCCTTGCCGTCAAGACGTACAATTACAGGAGTTCTGCGTGTCAAATAGTACCTTGTAATGTTCTCATAGCCTTTCATGCGGTCGCCAAGATTATCACTCGTTACGTCTTCTCCCTCTTTTTTAAAATCTCTTTTGCAAGTCTTATGGAAACGCTGTTTGAGAACTTGCCGAAATTCTCAACCTGATTTACAACTTCCGGTACTTCCTTAACACAGTCGTGATATACCGCTGAGGGAAGTGTTTTATAAATCGTCTTCATATCTTTTGCGGAAAAATCTTCGGGCAGAATACCCTCGTCCACAAGTTTATACAGAATTTTTTCCACTCTCGCAGGTGTTACAACCGTCTCTGTAAGTTCTTCAAGACGTTTTTTCTCTTTGGGACTTTCTGAATGACGGCGGACTTTCTTCCATACCTCTTTAAAACGCTCGTGTACTATCTTTGTGTATACGACATCAGCAGAAAGGTCATTCTGTTTCTTAATAACGATACCTTCGCCGATTTCTCCGCCCATTTCGGTTTTACCTACGAGTTGCTTATAATCTTCCCAAGCGGTAAACTCGCCCTCATAGAAAACAGGTACATAATTCAGTCCCAGCTTGTCAGCAAGACTTTTTACCTCGTTCTGCGGAAGCCAGCACTTATTTTCTGTATCGAAAACATCAAAACAGTACATTGTATTATAATGTTCTTCAGGATACTTCACGGTATGCTTTACAAGCCACTCGCCGAACATACGCAGTCTGTCGCCAAGAACAGACTTTACAAGTTCCTTGTCAAGTTTCTGCACCCACTCATAGTAACCCCTAAGCGTATTTTCAGCGGAAAGTATCTGATTACGGCTGAAACATTGCAGTAAATCCGTCTCGCTGTCGTACTGAAAGCTGACATTTGAACCGTCAATTTTCTCCTGAATAATAATCCTGTCACCCTTGTGAAACCTGTCACCTATTCCTCTGTTGAGAACCTCAATCTCCATATAGTGTTTATGCTTTAACATTATTTTTACTCCTCTAAAAAATTTTAAAAATCCCTTGTCAAGTACAGCAATATGCTGTATAATAGTATCATAGTACAAAAAGTTAATTCTGTCAATGGATTATAGTTCAGGACTAAAATCCTCATATCTGAAAGGAGATACTTATATGAAAAACTTCGACAATGAAGCAGAAGAAGCACTCTGGAAAATGGCGTTTTCCAAAACGCTGAATGACCTGATATTCAAACATGACACCAATATCAATGAACTGGCAATTGCTATCAATGCCGACCCAAAAACAATACGTAACTACATAAGCCAAAAAAGTGTACCTACGGCAATTATACTCATGAAAATCGCTGACTACTTTAATGTAGATACAGACTATCTGGTGACAGGCGGAAAAACGGGACGTGAATATCCTTTCTCCAAAAAAATCTATGAACTTGCAGTTCTGATAAAGAACCTCGATATAAAACTGAATAATATTGACCAGCTTGATGACGGAAACTATCAGTCTGTATCTGTTACAATCAATGACCCTGTTCTTGCTCCGATTATTATTGAACTCTGCATGACTCCCGAAAAAGACTTTATAAGCCATGTTGAAAAGATTATATCAAAATACAATAATATGGAAACGTCTGACCAGCATTTTGCCGATTATGCGATATTTCAGAACCTTATCAAGGACAGGTATATTTTTGACGGATACGATGCAATGGACAATTTTACCGCTGATGATGAGATTGAAGAACGCCGTGAAAAATGGGAGGAAATGTCTCCGAATGAACGTGAACACTGGTGGCGTAACTGGCTGAAAGAACATGGTCTGATTAACTGAAAAAACTCGCTTCTGCCCTCGTTATGAGAGTGAAGCGAGTTTTTTTATTTATGAATCTGCATTTTGTCCTATTTCGTCAATACAAATTTCATACAATTCTTCATAGCTGTAATTTTCTTTTTCCCAATCTTTAAACTCACCATCACTTTGATAAATCTTTGCTTTGGGATATGTAACAACGGCATCAGGATTATTCTTATTACGAACAACAATATAACTGGAACCGACAGAAAAATAGTCATAATCTTCAAGTATATTACTATCAAAAAAGTTAAGTTCGTTAGTCAGCGAATCATAAAAATCATCTATAATACTATCAGTGCTGCAATTATAATTTTTACTTTTATCTGAAGAAAGAATACATTTTAATTCAATATCATATCCCTGTCCTTGCAAATTTGCTAAAACAAAACCAGAAAATGTACTTATTTTGTTTGCATACTCATAAGCTTCAGCCTGAATCCTTTTAACCTCTGAACGTGAAAGTGCCTCATCATATTGTTTTTTATGAGAAGATTTCTGATTTTCTTTCATTTTCTTTGTAATCTCATCTTTGGAATTTACACAACTAATACCATTTTCATTAGCATAGCTTTCTGCATAAGAACCCTCTGGAGCAATCATAATAACGCTTGCATAAGTAGGACATTCCGTTTCATGAATATCTGAACATATATAATTTGAACATTTGAAACAATTGAATTCATCTGCTATATGTGTACAGAAAGTATGTTCTGAAATATCTTCAAGACTTGACGGCAAATAAATTTCCGAAACACCTTTCTCAATTATAATATTTGAAGAACCACTATAATAAGGAAACTTCTGTGTACTCCTATTTTTTATTTTCTCTGTTATACCTGATATACTTGTCATTCCGTCTGCAATGTGAATAGAGTTTATATTTTCAGTATCTTCCAGCCAGTCCAAATCTACATGACCATTACTATCAGGACAAATATATACATCTTCTAAACTTGAACAGTATTCAAAACATTCTTTATTACCATAGTTTCCTGGTTCAAGATAAAAATTAAAGGACTTTAATTTTGTATTTGCAAAAAACGGATGATAACAATCCATATACAAATCTTTTTCGTTATCTGTACCATAAATTTCAACTGTTTCAAGGCTGTCACAGAATCCAAAAGCCATAAATCCAATGTAATTAACCGTAGCAGGAATACTGATACTTGTAATATCTGATACAAATTCATCATCTTCAAGATATTTGTCAATCAAATCCTGTCTATATTTATCATACATACTATCAATCTTTTCATCTAAATATATTGAATGACGGAGGTCGTTAGCTATATATGGTAAAGCATCAATATCTTCTTCATTTCCCTCTATTACATCTTCATACCAGGAATCATAATCTACTCCAGCAAACTCAAAAAGTTTATCTTCAAAATCTTCAGCATCATAATAATCTTTAAATTCAGTTTTTGAGTATGGACAAAACGCATAATCACCGATTGCAACAACAGGCTTATCCTGAATGGATTTAGGAATCACAACATCTGTCCTGTCTCCGACATAACCATTAATTATAATGCCACCTATATTTTCAGGGGGCTGGTCATCATTGGCAGTAATTTCTTGCCACCTGAAATTACTTGCATCATTTGCCTCTAACTTCTTTTCCTTTGATTTCGGCGAACTGCTGTTATCTCCACAGCCATACAGTACCCCTGATACTGTCAACACCAATGACAGTACCCCTGCAAAAAATTTCTTCATATCCAACCACTCCTTAATTATTTATCCGTACTGCTTACATCTACGTTGAGTTTCTCTATGATTTCATCATAGGTACAATAAGTAACTTTGGTAAACTCAGATGAACATAAAGCATAAGTTTCATTATATACCGATTCAGTAACTTCTGTATCATTGATTGTATAAACGTTCCCGTCAGCCGTATGTGTAATTAAAAACGCATCTGTCTGATTTACTGCTCCATTTTCAATCTCATATATATAGTATCCTTCTTTTTCTAACCACCACCAGTATACACCAAATATGCCACCTTTTTCAACATATCCGTACATATTACATCTTAGTGTTAAATAGGTAAGCTCCACAGAAGAATCATTATGATATGTATACACACCGCCTTTTCTTGAATCTACTGGGTCACCAATAATTAATTCCGGAATGTCATCATTATCAATATAAATGAGACTATACTCCATATCTGATTTCGTTGACTTTTCTTCTATCTGATTTATATAAGCTTTCTGCCAAGTATAAGTGATTTCGTTTATATCATCAATGAAAATAAACTCTTTGAAATCTTCTGGACTATAAATGTCATAGCTGTTAAATTCAGGTATCAGCTTTGTACCTGAGAGAAGTTCAGCCTCTTTAGCAATTGCCTCATCTCCTATAAGTTCATAGTTGCTGTCTTTTATTGAAATATGCCGTGTATACTCTGTATATCCACCGCTGGTCTCTTTTGTATTCCAAGCCAACCAATATGTATTGTTTGGAGCATCATAGTAAGACTTGGACTCATAACCACCATTGCTCATATAATCAATAAGTACTATACCATTATTATAAAAACTTATGCTACCAGCGTCACCGTCAAATATATCAAGTCCTTCTGAACTTGGTTTAACAATCGTTAATTCAGAATTAATGT
>CAMWKY010000024.1 GCA_947174965.1 uncultured Ruminococcus sp.
GAATAATCAATATATACTTGCATTTTTGTGAAATTTGTGGTATGATATAAGGTAATAGATAATCGGCAGTCAATAATTGTCGGTTAAATTATATTCTAAGGAGCGATAATATGCCAAAAAAACAGGATATTAACAAGATTATGATTATAGGTTCAGGTCCTATTATTATCGGTCAGGCGTGCGAGTTTGACTATTCAGGCACTCAAGCTTGCAAGGCACTCAAAAGCTTAGGTTATGAGATTGTCCTTGTAAACTCAAACCCTGCAACTATCATGACAGACCCCGACGTTGCAGACATAACTTATATTGAACCGCTTAACCTTGACAGACTTACTCAAATTATTGAAAAAGAACGTCCGGACGCACTTCTTCCGAATTTAGGCGGACAATCAGGTCTTAACCTCTGTTCTGAACTTGATAAAGCAGGCGTACTTGAAAAATACGGTGTAAAAGTTATAGGCGTGCAGGTTGATGCAATTGAGCGTGGCGAGGATAGAATTGAGTTCAAGAATGCCATGAAAGCACTTGGAATCGGTATGCCGAAAAGTGAGGTTGCATATTCAGTTGATGAAGCTGTAAAGATTGCTGAAAAACTGAAATATCCTGTAGTTTTGCGACCAGCCTATACAATGGGCGGTGCAGGCGGAGGCATGGTTTACAACGTTGACGAACTCAAAATTGTATGCGCAAGAGGATTACAGGCTTCACTTGTTGGACAGGTACTTGTTGAGGAATGTATTTTCGGCTGGGAGGAACTTGAGCTTGAAGTTGTAAGAGACTCCGCAAACAACAAAATCACAGTATGCTTTATTGAAAATATAGACCCTATCGGTGTTCATACGGGCGATTCATTCTGTTCCGCACCTATGCTTACAATTCCCGAAGATGTTCAGGCTGAATTGCAGGATATGTCATACAGAATTATTGAAAGCATTGAAGTAATCGGCGGTTGTAACTGTCAGTTTGCACGTGACCCCGAAACAGGTCGTATTGTTGTTATCGAAATCAATCCACGAACATCACGTTCGTCAGCACTTGCATCAAAAGCAACTGGTTTCCCGATTGCACTTGTTTCAGCAATGCTTGCCTGCGGACTTACTCTTGATGAGATTCCATGCGGAAAATACGGTACACTTGATAAATACGTACCTGACGGCGAATATGTTGTAATAAAGTTTGCACGCTGGGCATTTGAGAAATTCAAGGGTGCAGAGGACAAACTTGGTACACAAATGAGAGCAGTAGGCGAAGTAATGAGTATCGGCAAGACCTACAAAGAAGCATTTCAGAAGTCTATCAGAAGTCTTGAAACTGGTCGCTACGGTCTCGGTTTTGCTAAAAACTTCAATTCCATGTCAAAAGATGAACTTCTTGACCTGCTCCGCTGTCCGACAAGTGAAAGACAGTTCATTATATACGAAGCACTCCGCAAAGGTGCAACAGTTGACGAAATATTTGAACTCACAAAAATCAAGCATTATTTCCTTGAGCAGATGCTTGAACTTGTGCAGGAAGAAGAAAATCTCCTGAAAATGAAAGGCAGTGTACCTGAAAAAGACGTACTGAAACAGGCAAAGCTTGACGGATTTTCCGACCGTTATCTTAGTTCACTCCTTGAAATTACAGAGGAAGAAATCCGCAATGCAAGAATCGGTTTCGGCATCAATGAAGCATGGGAGGGCGTACACGTAAGCGGTACACAAAATTCTGCATACTACTACTCAACTTATCATCTTGACGAAGATAAAAGTCCTGTCAATACAGACAAGCCAAAGATTATGATACTTGGCGGAGGTCCGAACAGAATCGGTCAGGGTATTGAGTTCGACTATTGCTGTGTACACGCTGCACTTGCACTTAAAAAGCTTGGTTTTGAGTCGATTATTGTAAACTGCAACCCCGAAACAGTATCAACTGACTATGATACGTCCGACAAGCTTTATTTTGAACCGCTTACACTTGAAGATGTACTAGCAATCCACGATAAAGAAAAGCCAGTCGGAGTTATTGCACAGTTCGGCGGACAAACTCCTCTCAATCTTGCAAACGACCTCAAAAAATACGGCGTAAACATTCTCGGCACAACTCCTGAAACTATCGACCTTGCAGAAGACCGTGACCATTTCCGTGCAATGATGGATAAACTTGAAATTCCTATGCCAGAAGCTGGTATGGCTGTAAACGCAGAAGAAGCTATTGAGATTGCGAATAAAATCGGCTATCCTGTTATGGTACGTCCATCATACGTACTTGGCGGACGTGGTATGGAGATAGTACATGATGATGAGATGATGAGAATATACATGGACGCAGCTGTTGGTGTAACTCCTGACAGACCTATCCTTATCGACAGATTCCTTAATCATGCAACAGAATGTGAAGCAGATGCAATTTCAGACGGCGAACACTGCTTTGTACCTGCTGTAATGGAGCATATTGAGCTTGCAGGTGTACACTCAGGCGATTCAGCTTGTATACTTCCGTCAAAAAATCTCACTGAAAAGCAGGTTGCAACAATCAAGGACTATACAAAGAAAATTGCTGTTGAAATGGGTGTTCGTGGACTTATGAATATGCAGTATGCTATTGAGGGCGATACAGTATATGTACTTGAAGCAAATCCACGTGCATCAAGAACAGTACCGCTTGTATCGAAAGTATGCGATATAAACATGGTAAGAATTGCAACAGAGATTATAACATCATCACTCACAGGAAAATCATCACCTGTTCCCGAACTCAAAGACAGACAGATTAACCACTATGGTGTAAAAGAAGCTGTATTCCCGTTCAATATGTTCCCTGAAGTTGACCCGCTTCTTGGACCTGAAATGCGTTCTACAGGTGAAGTACTTGGCATTTCAAAGTCATTCGGCGAAGCTTACTACAAAGCGCAGGAAGCAACAAAAACCGCACTCCCGAACAGCGGAACAGTACTTCTTAGTATATGTGACAGAGACAAGCCCGAACTTATTGACATTGCAAAGGGATTCAATGAACTTGGATTCAAAGTACTTGCAACTCATAAGTGCTATAAACTTCTTGTGCAGGAGGGTATACCCTGCGAGAGAATATACAAGATTTACGAGGGCAGACCTAATATAGCAGATGAAATTGCTAACGGTGAAATCCAGCTTATCATCAATACACCAGCAGGAAAGTCAAGTATTCATGATGACAGCTATATCCGTAAAGCAGCTATAAAGCACCGTGTACCATATATCACAACCATGGCAGCAGCAAAAGCAAGTGTTGAGGGTATCCGTGCTATCAAGAATAATCATCATATTGAAGTCAAGTCGCTCCAGTCTCATCATGGCGATATAAAGTAATATAACAAAAAAACTGCATCGAAATATTTTCGGTGCAGTAATATTATTCAGAGGTAGTATAAAAATGGACAAAATATGGGAAACTCTTTATTTATCAGCGAAAAATGTACAGAATTACAGAAAAATTTCTGATTATATAACTGCAGGAGAAGTATCTGCTGCAATTCTTTCATCGTCAGGAAAAATATATACAGGAGTTTGTCTTGATACTTGTTCAACACTTGGTATATGTGCAGAACGTAATGCTATATTCAATATGATTACAAACGGCGAATATGAAATAGAAAAAGTAATTGCAATTCTTCCTGACGGAAAAACAGGTACTCCATGCGGAGCGTGCCGTGAGCTTATGGTTCAGCTTATGCCTGAAAAATACAAGGATATAGAAATAATGCTTGACTATGAAAATCAGAAAATAATCACATTGGGACAAATGACACCTGAATGGTGGATATAAAAGGTGATAATATTATTAAAAAAATATTCAGGAGCAGTGTTTGTAAAATATAATTTAATGGAGGGTTCATGAATCAGAATAAACTAAATAATTTACTTAATCAAAATGATGACTATGATTTCATTAATGCTCTTATAGACCTTGTTTATGGCAGATATGCGGAAATGGGCTATGAAAATCTCAATGAAGTTCAGCGTACACTGTATCTCTGTTGTCTCATTGAGGACTGCTGTCAGGCTGATACTCTGTACACTTTTATTGAGGAAGGCAAGGGAAAATATCTGCCTGATGCCGTTGAAGCATACGACAGAATAGGTGCGCCGAAAACTTCCGCACTGCTAAAACAGGTTATCAGCATAACTCCGCAGAATGTCATTGACGGTGAAAGTCCGACCGATGAAATTCTTGATAAAATTATTGAAACAGGCAGTCTGATTTCTGATTATCCCGACGGTGTGATGCACAAAATATACTTCGATTATGCCAAAAAGCACTCAACAGAAATTCTGTGAAAAAAATTTTTCGCAGGTACTTGACGTATCATAAAAGATATGCTATAATATATAAAAAGAGGGCACTGCGATAAGCGGCTTCTCCCTCAAAAGTTGTTAAGTAGAAAATATAGTCAACCTTTTTTGCGAGTGGGGCGACTATTTCTTGTTGTTGTTAAGCACAAGTGACATGATGTGTACTATTAAAGTAAGTAATAAGATTAATTCTGAAATACTCATGCAACTCACCCTCTTTCAGAGGGAAAGAATCGAAGCCGCCTACCGTTTTTTTGCAGCACCCATGTTATCATTATATCATGGGTGGCTTTTTTGTCAAGTATTGTAGAAAAATTTTTTGCAGATACTTGACATAATAAAAAAAATCTGCTATAATATATAAAAGAGGGCACTGCGATAAGCGGCTTTCTCCCTCAAAAAATTGAAAAAATAGTCAACCTCTCGGGAAATTTGGGCGACTATTTCTTCTTGTTATTGTTTATCACGAGTGATATAATGCCAATTATTACGTTAAGTAGTAAAAGTAATTCTGAAATGCTCATGTAACTCACCCTCTTTCCGAGGGAAAGAATCGAAGCCGCCTACCGTTTTTTTGCAGCACCCATGTTATCATTATATCATGGGTGGCTTTTTTTGTCAAGTATTGTAGAAAAAATTTTTTGTGAGTACTTGACATAACAAAAAAGATATGCTATAATGTGTATATAGCTTATCTCTCTGTTTTGCGAAATAGCCGTCGCTTTAGGGGAGACGGGCGACTGTTTCTTATTTTTGTTTAACATAAAGTACCCATAGTATTATGCTATGGGTTGCTTTATTTTGTATCGGAAAGGGATTTTTTATGCTGAAAGAAATACTTAAAAACAAAACTTGTGCGGAGTGCAGAATGTGCTGTATTTTTGATAGATACGATATATGGGAAACTCCGCTTTTTGATGAGGACACCAGAAACAAGGTGCTTGAATTTAATTCGGGGGCTGTATTTGCAAAAGTCGGCAACAAATATATGCTCAATGCAGGCGAACTTGCGGAGGGCGATTTGTTTACCTGCCCTGCACTTACTGAAAACGGCTGTATTTTAGGTGACAGCAAGCCTTTTGACTGCCGTATATATCCTTTCAGGGTCATGGACAAGGACGGACAACGTGTTATTGCTGTTTCAACGCTCTGCAAAGACGTTCACGGACAGAATCACGACAAACTGCGTAAGTACCTGAAAAATGGTCTTGCAGAAAAAATATTTGCCTATGCTGATGCAAATCCTGATGTTGTCAAGCCATATTATGATAATTATACAGTTATTTTATAAATATTTTTGTTGACATTTTCAAATCAGCGTGATATAATTATATCAAAAAGTATAAGAAAGGAAGTATATAAAATGGCAAAAGATAAAAAAATGGTTACTGCTATAACTTCTATGAACGAAGATTTTGCACAGTGGTACACTGATATATGCAAAAAGGCAGAACTTGTTGAATATACAAGCGTTAAGGGTTGTATGGTTATACGTCCTTACGGCTATGCGATATGGGAGAACATACAGCATATTCTTGACGGAATGTTCAAGGAAACAGGTCACGAAAATGTGTGTATGCCTATGTTTATTCCTGAAAGTCTCTTGCAGAAAGAAAAAGACCATGTTGAAGGATTTGCTCCCGAAGTTGCATGGGTAACGCATGGCGGAAGTGAAAAACTTGAGGACAGGCTCTGCATCCGCCCGACTTCTGAAACACTCTTTTGTGAACACTATGCTAATATCATACACTCCTACCGTGACTTGCCTAAACTCTATAATCAGTGGGTTAGTGTTGTACGCTGGGAGAAAACTACACGTCCGTTTCTCCGTTCAAGAGAGTTTTTGTGGCAGGAGGGTCACACAATCCACGCAACAGCAGAGGAAGCTATTATTGAGACTGAAAAAATGCTCAATATATACGCACAATTTTGTGAGGAATCACTTGCCATGCCTGTTGTAAAGGGCAAAAAGACTGAAAGTGACAAGTTTGCTGGTGCAGTCTCCACATACGCAATTGAAGCACTCATGCACGACGGAAAAGCACTTCAGGCTGGTACATCTCACTATTTCGGTGACGGATTCGCAAAAGCATTTGGTATTGAATATACAGACAAGGAAAACAAGCACGTATTTCCGCATCAGACAAGCTGGGGAGTTACTACACGTCTTATCGGTGCAGTTATCATGACGCATGGCGACGACAACGGACTTGTACTTCCTCCTGCTGTTGCACCTGTTCAGGCTGTAATCATACCGATTGCACAACATAAAGAGGGTGTACTTGATAAGGCAGGTGAACTTCTTGAACGTCTCAAAAAAGCAGGTTTAAGGGTGAAACTTGACGACAGCGAAAACTCTCCGGGCTGGAAGTTTGCAGAATACGAAATGAAAGGCGTACCAGTCAGAGTTGAAATAGGTCCAAAGGATATTGAAGCAGGACAGTGCATTATTGCTTCACGCTGGAACGGCGAAAAAGTTAGCGTATCACTTGACGAACTTGAATCGGCTGTTCAGCAGAAGTTGCAGGAAGCCCATGACGGTATGTACAACAAAGCACTTCAGAACATGGACAACAGAACTTATTCATGTACAACTCTTGACGAAATTACAACAGCACTTACTGAAAACGGTGACGGTTTTATCAAAGCTATGTGGTGCGGTGAGGAATCTTGTGAAGATGAAGTGAAAGAAAAAACAGGTGTAGGTTCAAGATGTATTCCGTTTATTCAGGAAAAAATATCGGGTACTTGCGTATGTTGTGGCAAGCCTGCGAAACACATGGTTTACTGGGGCAAAGCGTATTGATATGGATATACTGAAAAAATCTATGCTGATTTTATCGTCAGCACTTATGACACTCCCCGTCTGCAATATTTTTGATGCACAAGCTTATGATTCTGCGTTATGGCCTGTTGACAGTCAGTATAAGGATATAACGACTTATTTTGATGAAAGCCGTAACTACGGCAATATGTCGGCGCACAATGCAATTGATATTCCTGCTGATTACGGTGCAAACATATATTCCGCATATGACGGAGTTTGTATTTCTGCCGACTGGAAAGATGCTTATGGTTATCTTATAATCATATGGCATGAAGATTTAGGCGTTTACACGTTCTATTCGCACTGTTCGTCCGTTTCCGCCTACAGCGGTCAGACAGTAAAGCAGGGTGATATAATAGGATATGTGGGAAGTACTGGCTTTTCAGACGGAAATCATCTCCATTTCGGCATATGCGATACGCTTCTTGGCGGTTTTCCCTCTGAAATGTATTATAATCCTCTTACTTACTTCTCATACAACGCAGAACATACATTTGAGGAGTGCAACTGCTCAACCGATTACTCTGGTATTTACACAACTCACGGCGTTGACACATATCTTAACATAAGAAACAACCACAACACTGATTCCGCAGTACTGGGTGAAATTCCGCCTGATGCCGATATAAGAGTTACAAAGGCAGACGGTGAATGGGCGCACGTTGAATATAATGGTATAACAGGTTTCTGCTCAATGGAGTTCCTCGAAAAAAAGGGAGAAATAACCTCGGGCATGAGTATTTCAAATGCAAATGTTCCACGTGGAACACTTGAAACAGGGGCGGTTTTCAGCATCAGCGGTATTATAAAATCCGACCTGCCCATAAAAAAGGTATGGGGCGGAGTTTACGAAAATGACGGCGCAACCCCGATATTTATTGCAGAAGACAGCATAAATAGTCTCACATACGATTTATCAGGCGAATTTGACAGGCATATCAGATTCAACGACCTTTCAGACGGCTCATACGTTTACAAGATTGAAGCGGAGGACGAAAGCGGACAGAAATTTACTCTTGTCAGCTCGATTTTCTACGTAGGAGAGGGCAAAGATGCAATTGCAGGCGATATAAATTCAGACGGTATTGTAAATATCGCTGATATGGTGCTTTTACAGCAATATCTTCTTTGCAAAACAAGTCTTTCAGCTACTCAATATACATATGCTGACATCAACAGAGATTCAGTTGTTGATGTGTTTGATATGGTGGAGATGAGAAAAATATATAACTGAATGTAAATCCGTCGGAATTTTCGGCGGATTTTTTTTGATTATACTTGCAAAATATGAAAAACTATAGTATAATAGATGATGTAAAAAAAATTGATAATAAATATTGACGGAATAATTTGAAGAAGACCAGCACATAATTATTTTCTTGTCAGATATGCTGTTATCAATAAAAAAAAGGAGGATAAAAACATTGTCAAAAACCAAATCCGTCAGTAAAGCACCTGTCGGCGCACTTCCGACAAAACCACTGGAAAAAGTTAAGCTGTACCCATTATATTATGTAGCAGCTTTTCTCATTCCTGCATTGCTGACACTAATCGCTTACGCAATCTTCGGGGTTTATCCCTTTGGAGAGCGTTCCGTACTGACACTTGACTTAAACGGTCAGTATGTCTATTACTTTGAGAATATCCGAAGATGTTTCTGGAGTGGAGAAAGTCCGCTTTATAGCTGGTCAAGAAACCTTTCGGGTGGCTATCAGGGTGTTATCGGTTACTACCTTGCAAGCCCGTTCACTTTTATAGTAATCCTGTTTCCCCGAAGCATGATTATTGAAAGTCTCATGATTATGCAGTTATGCAAAATCGGAGCTTGCGGAGCATCATTCTTTGCCTATGCTCACCACGCAAAAAACGTCAAGCCGATACCTGCCGTAATATTCGCAACAATGTATGCGCAGATGTCATTTGTTGCAATTCAGCTTATCGACCCTATGTGGATTGACGGACCTATTTTCCTACCGCTTGTCATTCTCGGACTTGAATATCTCATAGATGACGGCAGAAAAATCAACTATATCATTCCGCTTGCAATCATGTTTATAGCAAACTTCTATATCGGATTTATGATTGCTATATTCGTTGCAATTTACTTTGTTTACTACCTGTTTTTCGGTACAAAGAAGAAGTTTTCAGGTGTAGACGACTATGCAAAGACGATTGGCAGAATGATTCTTGCAACAGGTGTTGTATTGATGTGCAGTTATATCATGATTATGCCGGTGTATAACGGACTTTCACTTGGTAAATTCTCTTTCTCCACACCTGATTACACCTTGCGTACCATGTTCAACCCAATTGAACTCTTGCCGACCCTTTTTCCTAACCAATACTATTCAGTAAACGTTGATGAGGGTACAAGAATGTACGGCAGACCTGAAATTTACTGCGGTGTACTCTCATTTGTACTTGTACCACTCTACTACATGAATAGCAAAATCAAGACAAACCGCAAAATCGGCTATTCATTCATACTTGTTGTAATGTTTATAAGTATGTGGATTAAGCCCGTCAATATGATGTGGCACGGCGGACAAGACCCGAACTGGTTGCCTTATAGATACTCATTCCTTGTGTCGTTTGTACTTGTATCAATGGCGGCGGAGGCTTTCTCAAATCTTCAGGACTATAAACTGGACTTCAAGAGTGCGTCAAGTACTTTTATAGCAATAGCACTTCTCTGCTTTGTATATGATGCTGTTCAGCCGAACTTCAATTATAATGAGGATAGATATAAGTATGCCGCAATCATGCCATATTCCGATACAGTTACGATAAACGGCGAATCAACAAATCATCTTTTCTTAGGTACTATCGTATTCGGTGCAGTTCTTTCGGCAGTATATCTTACTATCATATGGTTTATCAGTAATGCAAAGAAAAAATCAATGGTAAATGCCCTCACTGGAGTTCTTGCCTGCATAGTATTCTTTGAAGCAGGATATAATGCCTTTGATACCATATTCAAAATCGACAAGGAAGTATATTATTCGTCAAGAAAATCATACTCAACAATCATGGGCGCACCTGATGTAACTGCAAAGCTTGAGAGTATCGACAATGGCTTCTACCGTGCAGAAAAGACATTTTTCAGAAACGTCAATGACAATCAGGCATACAACATCAATGGTATCTCTCATTCAAGTTCAGTCATGAATGCAAGAATAATCAGATTTATTGAAACACTCGGCTACACAACAAAAAGCTATGAAACAAGATACGACGGCAACACTCCGATTGCAGATTCACTTCTTGGAATCAAGTATGTACTTGACGACCCGTCAATCAGAAACGGCAGTAAATCATTGTTAAGCCCGTACTATAATCTTATCCAGTCTTCAACTTATCAGGCAGAAAACGGAGAAAAAACACTTGATATTTACGAAAATCCAGATGCACTCCCGATAGGCTTCATGGCTGATGATGATATACTCCGTCTTAGCTTTTTAGGAAACGACAACCCGTTCAACAGCATGAATAATTTCCTTAGTTCGCTCACTGGAAATACTCCCGATTATACTAACTTACAGCCGAAAGAGTATTTCAGACGAATTGAGGGTTCACAATATCCCGAAGTTGTGCTGAATGAGTGCTGGGAATCAAACTACAACGAACAGCACTGCTACAATGCTAATGCAAATGCAGGCGACCCGACTGTCAGAATCCACATCACAACAGAAGAGGAATCACCTGTTTTCATGTTCCTCAAATCAGACAATCCGAAAAAGTGTAACTTGTGGGTATCATCTACAAAAGACCCCGAAACAGGCGAATTTGTTGCAGGAACATTCAACGGCTATGGCAGTTATTATGACGGTTACGACTATTCAATCGTAAATATCGGCACATTCCCTGCTGGTACAGAGCTTGAAATCCGCCTTACAATTCTTCAGGCTGACAGAACAGGCAACAACGAGTATATCATGATAAAAGACTTCCAGTTCTATCACCTTGATTATGAAACATTCCATAATGATATACAGCAACTCAAGAATAACACATGGAATCTTGACTATTCAAAGACGAAAAACAATTACCTTGTCGGCGAGATTGACGCACAGGCAGGACAGATTTTCTATACGTCAATCCCATATGAGCCAGGCTGGACTGTAAAAGTTGACGGAAAGAAAGTGACTGAACAGTTTGAGGAGACTTTCTCAGATAACGGCACAAGCATTATGAGAAACTTCACAGACGGTGCAGACGGACAAGTTGTTATATTAAATGCACTTATGGGCATCAGATTATCAGAGGGACATCACAAAATTGAGATGAAGTATTCGCCACCTGGTTTCAATACAGGCGTTATACTCCTCATTTTAGGTATCGGCGTAGTAGTATTGCTTTATCTTTCGGACAGAAAAAATAATCAGGTATTGCTTTTGAGAAAGCGTGGACTTGAAATTGACTACGACCCGCCAAAACCGGAGAAGAAGCAGGTCAAGAACATCATCAAATCAAAAGTGAAGACAGAAGATAATGCAGATGATGATGAAGCCACTGAAAACGAAGTTTCCGAAGAAGAAACAGAAGATATAGAAGAAAAATCCGACGAAGAATAACAAACAGAAAAAACAGGAAAGCTGAAAATTTTCAGCCGACCTGTTTTTTTGTAAATTCTGTAACAGTTATTTGAATTTCTGTATAATTTGTGTAAGCGTACAAACGGCTATAAATAGAGAAAAAGTGGAATTTCTGTAATTTCTGTAACGTTTTCGCTGATTTTGAAAAAACATATAAAAAGGGAACAGGAAATATAACTCTTGCTCCGATAATATTTCTTTCTGGTTATTAAGTTCCATATTCTTTCAGTCTCCATATAAGAAAATGACCCGACGTGCTACGCATTATAAAGAAAAGAGGCGTGTCGGGTTCTGTTATTATATATTATACTACACAATCAATTTTTTGCAACCTGTAAATAATAGAATTTTTAATCATCTCATTTTTACATGATTTTCAGAATCACCGGAAACGTTACAGAAATTACAGTAATTCAATTTTTTCTCTGTTTATAGCCGTTTGTGCATTTACAGAAATTATACAGAAATTTAAATATCTGTTACAGAATTTTCAGACATATCAAAAATCAATGGATTTACTTTGATAGTCAGCCTTGTTTTTGTCTTTGTACGTTCTTCCGTAAGCCTGATATACTTCATATCATCAAGCAATTCAAGTGCCTCACTAATTTTCATTGCATTCAGTGTGCGACACTTCTGCAATATGTCATTTTTAGTCCATACATTCTGTTTTTTCTCTTTCAGCTTTTTGAGAATATACTTAGCATTCTTTGTAGTTTCGACTTCAAAAGCAGTACCACTAAATGCCTTGTTCGCCTGATTCTCTGCCCACATTGCAACCCCTGTGGATTTCATAACCGTATCTTCGTCAATCAAATCAGTTGGATTGTGCGTGCAGAGATGAAGTATTCCTGCAATCCTACAGCATTTTGCATAAAGCTTGTTCGCCCATTCAGCCATATATACAAGGTTACCGCCCTCTTTCAGTCTGCACTCAATTGAATAGAAATAATCACCCAGAAGATTTGATGCGTTCGTGTTGAATCGGAGAATCTGCGGATTTTCGACTGTTCCTGCTTTCAGAAGATTTTCAATAAGACTGCTGTACTGTTCTTTGAGTTCCTGCGGAATAAGCGGTGACTGCTGTTTCCTGCTTCCCTGACGGCTTTCAGGAAATGCAAAAAGAAATCTGTGTATCAGTCCACGCCCTGCAAATTCAGGCTTGTTCATTGCCCTTGCGAACGGTTCAGGCTGTGCCATAAGACCTAAAGTTATAACGGGGTGTTCAAGATAAATGTTTTCTTTTGAACGTCTTGTAACAACAAGCGGTGAGCCGTCATAAGCTTTCAGAAATATGTCAATATTTGGTGTTCCGTTGGAGTAAAGACCTGCAATATTATCAAATATACCGCATTCGTCGTCAAGTATTCCCATAAGTTCGTTATTGTCAGCAAGTTCAGCCGTGAGACTTTCAGGTGTGCAGTCGGTGATGTTCAGAGTGAGACGATTAACAGGCTTGAGATTTTCCAGTTCAAGAGCGATTTCCTGTGCTTTGTCTACGTCAGCGTTTTTGCCCTTTGTGAGACTTTCAAATGCATTTGCAAGTGATTTTCTCTTTGCTCTGTATTCAGCGATAAGCGGTGCTAAACGTTCATTTTCTTTCTTCTGATACTCAAAAAGCGGAGCAGTCAAAGTTCTGAACACTCCCGACTTTCTTTCACCAGGACTTGCTACCGTCAGCGTATAGAGATTCAGCGGTTCTTCATGAAAAGTATTCGGAAAACAGACATTGAATTT
>CAMWKY010000025.1 GCA_947174965.1 uncultured Ruminococcus sp.
ATTTATCTTGATAATAAAAATATATGGAGTGATAATAAATGAGAGAAGTAAAAACTGTAAAAGTCGGGGATTGTGTTCTTGACGGAAAACATATATATATACAGTCCATGCTGAACGCACGTTCTGACGATATTGACGGCAACGTGAAACAGGCTGTTGAACTTGAAAAAGCTGGCTGTGAGATTATCCGTGTAGCTGTTCCCGATATGGAGGCAGTCCGTCTTATTCCTGCAATAAAAGATGCAGTGAAAATTCCGCTTGTTGCCGATATTCATTTTGACTATCGTCTTGCGATTGAATCAGCATCAGCAGGAGTTGACAAAATACGCATAAATCCAGGAAATATAGGCAGTATGGACAGAGTAAAAGCTGTTGTTGATGCCTGCCGTGCAAGAAATCTCCCTATAAGAATAGGTGTAAATTCAGGCTCGCTTGAAAAGGAACTTCTTGTAAAATACGGCTCGCCAACTCCTGAAGCACTTGTTGAAAGTGCAATGAATCACGCAAAACTGCTTGAAAAGTTTGATTTTGATGATATTGTCATATCAATAAAATCATCTGATGTAAATAAAATGATAGCATCATACAGACTTGCTGCTGAAAAGTGCAGTTATCCGCTGCATCTCGGAGTAACAGAAGCAGGAACTGAACGCATGGGACTTATAAAATCCGCTGTCGGAATCGGTTCACTTCTTTGTGACGGTATTGGCGAAACTATCCGTGTATCGCTTACTGATGAGCCTGTCAAGGAAATTTCCGCAGCTATAGATATTCTGAAATGTATCGGCAAAAGAAAAGGTGTAAAAATAGTATCATGTCCGACTTGTGGGCGTACAAGAATTGACCTTATCAGAACGGCTAAAAAAGTAGAGGAAGCTTTGAAAAATTCGGATAAGGATATAACTGTTGCTGTAATGGGCTGTATTGTAAACGGACCTGGAGAGGCAAGAGAAGCTGACATAGGAATTGCAGGCGGAAACGGTTGTGCAGTTATATTCAGAAAAGACGGTTTACAGCGTAAAATAGATGAAAAGGATATTATAACGGAACTTTTGGCGGAGGTTGAAAAGCTGTAATGCAGATTAATTTATCAGAATTTCTGAAAGAATACTGTTCAGATATTCCCGAATCTATGCGGAACGGCAGTTTGTTTAAGATTACGTATTCCGAAAATCTCCGAAAATTTTCTTTGTATGTTCGTTTTGACAATATTATAAAAGCAACTGATATAATCAACACCGAAAAAACTTTGGCAGATTCTATAAATGCCGAAAATATCAGGATAAAGCCACGATATGACAAAAGTATTTTTTCGACTGAATCCATTCCCGATTTATTGCAGTTTCTCAAAAGATATGTACCGCTTGTAAATGGTTTTCTTGATGATGCAGATTTCAGCATAGACGGCGAAATCATCAACATTACGCTGAAACACGGCGGACTTGATATGCTGAAACAGTGCAGGTTTACAACCAGATTTTCACAGCTTATATATAGTCAGTTCGAAATGAAAATGACAGTAAATCTTATTGGCGGAGAAACAATGAGCAATGAGGATTATGACAAATTAACACAGAAAATAATTGAGTCAATACCTGCCGATATAACTCCGCCACCGAAAACTGCTGAAAATGCACAGAATGAGAAAGAAACAGCCATTGCATCAATAAAATCTCAAGAAATTGATATTTCTTTTCTTGATAAAGATTTTGACAAAGATTCAGCAGAACTTGTTTTCGGAAAACCGATTCACAAAACTACTGAAGCAATTGCAGAAGCATTGCAGAAAGAGAAGGAAATTATTACAGTTGTCGGAGATATTTTTGCAGTTGAAGTCAAGGAACTGAAATCGGATAAAACAGTTGTAACATACAGCATCACCGACTACAGTGGTTCTGTAATGGTGAAAATTTTTGCTAAAACTGCCGATACTGCAACAATTGAAAAGCTTACATTAAAAAAAGGTACAACAATTCTTGTATCGGGAAAAATAGACTATGATAACTATGCACATGATTTCTGTATAAATTTTCCGTCTATTGTAAAAGTAAAGAGAATACCGAAAATGGACAATGCTCCGAAAAAGAGGGTTGAACTGCACTGCCACACCAATATGTCTGCTATGGACGCTGTAACCGACCCTGTAACACTGATAAAACGTGCGGCATCATGGGGTCATCAGGCTATGGCAATTACAGACCATGGGTGTGTACAGGCGTTCCCTGACTGTATGTATAATATGCCTGATAATTTCAAGGTGATATATGGTTGTGAAGCGTATGTTGTCAATGATATTGACAGAAAAATGATTCTCAAAAAGCCCGATTCAAGAACATTCAATGATGAAGTTATTGTTTTTGACGTTGAAACAACAGGATTGAGCTTTAAAAATGACAGACTTACAAATATTGCAGGTGTAAAAGTCCGCAATATGCAGATTGTAGACGATATTAACATTTATGTGAATCCCGAAAAGCATATTCCCGAAAAAATAATAGAACTTACAGGAATTACTGATGAGATGGTTAAAGATGCTCCGAAAGAAGCAGAGGCACTTAGACAGTTTATGGAGTTCTGCGGAGATAATCCGGTACTCGTCGCACACAATGCCGATTTTGATACTACAATGATTAATGAGGTATGCAGACGAAATAACATAGAGTTCAGCTATAATTATATCGATACGCTTATAATCTGTCAGGCTATGTTTCCCGATTCAAAACATAAACTGGATAATATGGCAAAAATTCTGAAGTTAGGCAGTTTCAATCATCACAGAGCAGATGAAGATGCAATTATTCTTGCAAAAATTTACATAGAACTGTTGAATCGTTTGATTATCAATAAAAATTACAGCCAGTTAGAACAGTTGAACGGACTTATTGATGATATTGAGGTCAAAAAGCTGAAATCATATCACCAGATTATACTTGTGCGGAATCAGGCAGGACTGAAAAATCTGTATAAGCTTGTATCAATAAGCAACCTTAACTACTTTTACAAAAAACCCCTGATACCGAAATCCGTTCTTGAACAGCACAGAGAGGGTCTTATTTTTGGAAGTGCTTGTGAAGCAGGTGAACTTTTTCAGGCTATGATTGAAAAAAAATCCGAAAGTAAAATTGAAGAACTTGCAAAATTTTATGATTATCTTGAAATTCAGCCGATTTGCAATAATGAGTTTATGATTCGTGACGGTAAAGCAGAAAACATTGAGGAGTTGCAGGACTATAACAAGCGTATTATTGCATTAGGTGAAAAGCTGAATATTCCTGTATGTGCAACTTGTGATGTTCATTTCATTGACCCGAAAGACGCAGTATACAGAAAGATTATTCTTTCAGGTATGGGATTCAAAGATGCTGAAAATCAGGCAGAACTTTATTTCAGAACGACAGAAGAAATGCTGAAAGAATTTGAATATCTTGGCAAGGAAAAGGCGGAAGAAGTTGTTATCACAAATACAAATCTGATTGCAGATATGATTGAGGTGATACGACCGATTCCAAAGGGTACTTTCACTCCGACCATTGAAGGAGCAGAAGATGAACTTATTAAAATAACGCATGACAAAGCTTATGAAGTATACGGAAATCCACTTCCTGAAATTGTTGAAAAACGTCTTGACCGTGAGTTATCATCTATCAACAAGCACGGATTTGCGGTGCTTTATATCATTGCACAGAAACTTGTGTGGAAATCAGTTGAAAATGGCTATCTTGTCGGCTCTCGTGGCTCTGTCGGCTCGTCATTTGTTGCATCAATGGCTGGAATATCAGAGGTTAATCCGTTGCCACCGCACTATGTATGCCCGAAATGCAAACACAGCGAATTTATCATGGACGGCTCTTTTGGTTCGGGATTTGATTTGCCTGAAAAAAAGTGTCCTAAGTGTAATTCTGATATGATTCGTGAGGGTCATGACATTCCTTTTGAGACTTTCCTCGGATTTGACGGCGACAAAGCTCCTGATATAGACCTTAATTTTTCAAATGAATATCAGAAAAAAGCTCACAGATATACAGAAGAACTTTTCGGAAAATCCAACGTTTTCAAGGCTGGTACTATTTCAGCACTTGCGGAAAAAACTGCTCTCGGATATGTAAAGAGTTACTGCGAAAAAATGGGACTGACATACAATAACTGCGAGCTGACAAGGCTTTCAGTCGGCTGTACAGGAGTAAAGAAAACAACAGGTCAGCACCCTGGCGGTATGGTTGTTGTGCCGTCGAATTATGAGGTATACGACTTTACACCCGTTCAGCACCCTGCTGATTCTGATGAGGCAGATATTATTACAACTCACTTTGATTTCAACTCCATGCACGATACAATACTTAAACTTGACGAACTTGGTCACGATGTGCCGACCTTATACAAGCATCTTGAAGATTTGACAGGCATGAAAATAAAGGATATTCCTTCGGCTGACCCTGAAGTATTAAAAATGTGTACCGACTGTTCCGTACTTGGAGTGACAGAGGAAGATATATACTGCAAAACAGGAAGTCTCGGCATACCTGAAATGGGTACAAAAATTACGATAGGTATGCTCCTTGATGCAAAGCCAACTAAATTCAATGATTTTTTGCAGTTTTCAGGACTCTCTCATGGTACTGACGTATGGGCAGGCAATGCAAAGGATTTGATTGACAACGGAATCTGTACGATTTCAGAAGTTATTGGAACTCGTGACAGCATTATGACTTATCTGCTGTATAAAGGTGTTGAATCGCATATGGCTTTTCAGATTATGGAGTGGACAAGAAAAGGCAAAGCCCCGAAACAGTTTACAACTGAAATTATTGAGATGCTGAAAAATCACAATGTTCCTGAATGGTATATCGAAAGTTGTCTGAAAATCAAATATATGTTTCCTAAAGCTCATGCGGCAGCATATATAATGGCAGCAATGAAACTGGGCTGGTTTAAACTTTATAAACCGCTTGAATATTATTCGACTTTTTTTACAGTACGTGGTGAAGATTTTGATGCTGAAATTGCATTAAAGGGCAAAGAAGCTGTCAGACAGAAAATAAATAATCTCAAAGAAATGGGTAAAAACATATCAAAAAAAGAAAGCGAATTGTATGAAATTCTCCTTATAGTCAATGAAATGCTTTCAAGAAATATTGAATTTCTGCCGATAAATATTTTCAAATCTCATGTTACTGATTATGTTATTGAGGATGGAAAATTAAGAATACCATTTTCCGCAATGCCGGGTGTTGGCGAATCGGCAGTAGAGAGGATATATAATGCCGTTAAGAGTAATGAATTTCTTTCGATAGAAGAATTTCAGAAACAGAGTGGTTTATCAAAAACTACAATTGAAATGTTGAAAACCATAGGTGCTTTTGGTGATTTGCCTGAATCTACACAAATGACATTCTTTTAACTTGACTTTATCGCATTATTATGTTATCATATTACCATGTTAGCACACTAAAGTGTGCATTAATAAGACAGAGGAGGCTACTATGAAAAATTATGAGTTAATCACTCCGGAGGGTACTAAGGATTTGCTTTTCGGTGAGTGTATTGTAAGACGAAAAATAGAAAATGAACTGCTTAAACTTTTCAAAAGCAGAGGTTACAGCGAAATTATAACAACAGGACTTGAATTTTTTGATGTATTCAATCAGAAATCACGCTATTTTTCACAGGAAACATTATACAAAATGACCGACAGCAAGGGCAGGCTTGTTGTTATGCGTCCTGATTCAACAATGCCTATAGCAAGAGTTGTTGCAACACGTCTCCGTGATGCTGTACTGCCGTTGAAATTATGCTATAATCAGACTGTTTACAGAAATGAATCTGCATTAAAGGGCAGAAGTGATGAAATTGTACAGGCAGGAATTGAGCTTATTGGCTCACAAATGAAAATTGCAGACCTTGAAGTTATTTCAACTGCTGTTGATTCTCTCAATGCTTTCGGCATGGAGTTTTCACTTGAAATAGGTCATATAGGTGTGTTCAAGGCTCTTGTTGACAGACTTGAAGCTGACGACAAGGACAAAGACTATATCCGCAAGCTTATCGAAAACAAGAATTTCCCCGCACTTAATGATTTTCTTGATACATTCGGCAACAACCCTATAACATCAGCACTTAAAAAACTTCCCGCACTTTTCGGTGGTGAAGAAGTTTTTGAAAAGGCAGAGGAATTTATTCCTGACGAAAATGTCAAGCGTATTCTTGATGAACTTCGTGATATTTATGTTTCTGTTGCTGAATTATGCGGAAATGATGGCAATATTACTGTTGATTTAGGTCTTGTAAACAAGACTGACTATTACACAGGTCTTATCATAAAGGGCTATCTTAAGGGACATGGTGAGGAAGTTATTTCAGGTGGTCGCTATGATAAGCTTATTGCGGAGTTCGGATATGACGTGCCAGCTGTAGGATTTGCAGTAAATGTTGATGCTATCTCAAAAGTTGTGGAGAAAAGCGGAATCCTGCCAACTTTAAGCGGTGCAGATGCAATTGTCTTTGCGGAGGAAGGCTATGAAGTTCTTGCAATAAAGAAAGCAAAGGAACTTCGTGAGCAGGGACTTGTTGTTGAAAACGCACTTTTTGATGATATTGAGTCCGTCCGTGAATATGCAAAAGAAAGAAAAATTGCAAGAGTTGTTGTGATTGACAGCGATGAGGAGGACAAAATTTATGAATAAACCGATAAGAATTGCACTTACAAAGGGCAGACTTGAAAAAGATACTGTTGCTTTACTTGAAAAGCTTGGTTTTGATTGCACAGCCGTTCACGAAAAAGGCAGAAAGCTTATACTTCCTGTTCCTGATGCAAATATGGAGGTTGTACTTGCAAAGGCAAATGACGTTATAACATACGTTGAACATGGTGTATGTGATATGGGCGTTGTCGGAAAAGACACTATCATGGAAATGAAAGGAAAATTCTTTGAACTTGTTGACCTTGGTTTCGGCAAGTGCAGATTTGCCCTTGCAACTAAAAAAGGCTACGACTTCTACAGAGGTTACGGAGTAAAGACAATTGCTACAAAATATCCGAATGTTGCAAGAAGTTTCTTTGAGAAAAAAGGCATGGACACTGAAATCATCAAAATAGAGGGTTCTGTTGAACTTGCTCCGCTTCTCAGTCTTGCTGATGGTATCGTTGATATTGTTGAGACCGGTACAACTCTCAAAGAAAACGGCTTGGAAGTTATTGAAGATGTTGCACCTGTTTCGGCAAGACTTATTGTTAATACTGTAAGTCTGAAAATGCGTCATGCTGAAATTGAGCGACTTATTACACTTATAGAGGAGAATATTTGAAAATGAGAAAGATTTTTGCAAATGGTAAAGATGAAAATGATTTTCTTGCTGAACTTGGAAAGAGAGCAGGAGAGACTAATAAAAAAGTGACTGAAACTGTTTCCGCTATTATTGATGACGTAAGAGAAAACGGCGACAAAGCTGTAAACAGCTATACACTCAAATTTGATGGAAGTCTGCCTGAATATTATGAAGTGCCGAGAGATGTTATAAATGACGCTCTCACAGATGCAGACCAAGATTTTGTTAATGCACTTCTTAATGCGCAGGAAAATATTGCAGACTTCCACAAGAGACAAGTTGAACAGGGTTTTATTAATCCAAAGGAAAACGGCGTAATCCTTGGACAGCGTGTAAGAGGACTGGAGCGTGTCGGATTGTATGTTCCGGGCGGTACAGCTGCTTATCCGTCAAGCGTACTTATGAACGCAATCCCCGCAAAAATTGCAGGAGTAAAAGAAATTATCATGGTTACTCCTCCGCTTAAAGACGGCACACCTAATAAAGATATACTTGTTGCCGCTGCTATATGCGGAGTTGACAGAGTTTTCATGGTCGGCGGTTCACAGGCTATCGCAGCCCTTGCATACGGTACAGAAACTATCCCGAAATGCGATAAAATCGTAGGACCTGGAAATATCTATGTTGCAACTGCAAAAAAACTTCTTTACGGTACAGTTGATATTGACATGATTGCAGGACCAAGTGAAATACTTGTTATTGCGGACGATACGGCAGACCCGAAATTTGCGGCGGCTGACCTCATGTCGCAGGCTGAACATGATGTTCTTGCATCTGCTATAATGGTTACAACAAGTGAAAAGCTTGCTGATGAAACGATTGCAGAAATCAACCGTCAGAAAGAGTATCTCTCACGCAAGGAAATTATTGAAAAGTCGCTTGATGATTATGGTGCAGTAATTATTGCTGAAAGCCGTGAAAGATGTGTTGAACTTGCAAACGAAATAGCACCTGAACACCTTGAAGTGCTTATGGAAAATCCTATGGAACTTCTCGGCAGTCTTGACAATGCAGGCTCGATTTTTTTAGGAAATTACGCTTCCGAACCACTCGGCGACTACTTTGCAGGTCCTAACCACGTTTTGCCAACAAGCGGTACAGCAAGATTTTTTTCTCCACTTGGTGTTGCAAGCTTTACAAAGCGTACAAGCTATACATACTACACAAAAGAAGCACTTGCAGAAGCAAAAGATGATATTGTGCTTATTGCAGAAAGAGAAGGTCTCACGGCTCACGCAAATGCTATAAAGGTAAGATTTGAATAAGGAGTGACATTGATGACTGAAAAAAAGTGGGAACAGTCTGTAAGAAAAGTTATTCCGTATGTTCCGGGTGAACAGCCACAGGAAACGGACGTTGTAAAACTTAATACAAATGAAAATCCTTATCCGCCTTGCCCGTCTGTAAGGGCAGTACTGGATAAATTCGATATATCAAAAATGCGACTTTATCCCGCCCCTGATGCAAAAGTTCTTGTTGATGCAATTGCAGAACGCTATAAGCTGAATCCGTCGCAGATTTTTGTCGGAGTCGGTTCAGATGATGTAATTTCAATGGCGTTTATGACGTTTTTCAACTCTGATAAGCCGATACTTTTTCCCGATATTACATATTCTTTCTATGATGTATGGGCTGATGTTTACCGCATACCATATAAAACTTGTCCGCTTAACAAGGATTTCACAATAAATCCTGATGATTACAAGCAGGAAAACGGTGGTATTATATTCCCGAATCCGAACGCCCCGACAGGTGTACTTGAATCTGTTGATATGATTGAAGATATTGTAAAATCAAATCCAGACAGCGTTGTTATTATTGATGAGGCATATATCGACTTTGCAGGAGCAGGCAAAAGCTGTCTGCCATTGATTGATAAGTACGATAATCTGCTTGTGATTCAGACTTATTCAAAGTCACGTTCTATGGCAGGAATGAGAATAGGTTTTGCAATGGGTAATGAAAAGCTTATTAAGTATATGAATGACGTGAAATTCTCTATAAATTCGTACACAATGAATACTGTCACGCAGTTATGCGGTGCTGAATCAATGAGAGATGAAGCGTATTTTACAGAAACAGTAGAAAAAATTGTCCGTACACGTGAAAACGCTAAAAAGCGTCTGGCTGAACTTAATTTCATTTTTACTGATTCTATGAGCAACTTTATTTTTGCAAGTCCGCAGAAAAAATCTGCTCAGTATGTATTTGAGGAACTTAAAAAGCGTAAAATTTATGTGCGCTACTGGAATAAGCCGGTAATATGTGATTATCTGCGTATTTCTGTCGGGACAGATGAGGAAATGGAAAAGCTTTTCAATGCACTGGAGGATATTATAAATGAGAACAGCTGAAATTATCCGCAAAACTTCCGAAACGGATATATATATAAATATTTCTCTTGACGGAAAAGGCGTATCGGATATAGATACGGGAATAGGATTTTTTGACCATATGCTGACCGCACTTTCAAAGCACAGCGGAATCAGCATAACTATCAAAGTAAAAGGCGATTTGCACGTTGACTGTCATCACACAATTGAAGATACTGGAATAGCTCTCGGACAGGCTCTCAACAAGGCTCTTGGTGATAAATCAGGTATTGTCCGCTATGGTACGGCTTATATCCCTATGGACGAATCACTTGCTATGTGCAGTCTTGACATAAGCAACAGACCATTTCTTGTGTTCAACTGTAATTTCACTAATCAATCATGCGGAGGTTATGACCTCTGCATGACTGAAGAATTTTTCCGTGCATTTGCTTTCAATGCAGGTATAACAATGCACATTAATATGATGTACGGCTCAAACGACCACCACAAAGCAGAAGCAATTTATAAATCGGTTGCTCACGCACTTAAAACAGCTGTATCTTATAATGCAGACGGCTCAACACTGTCAACGAAAGGAGTGCTGTAAATGATTGCTATTGTTGATTACGGAGCAGGAAATATTTTCAGCGTGAAAAATGCTCTTGATTATCTCGGTTTTGTAAATGAACTTGTTTCAGATGCAGAAAAAATAAAGTCGGCTGATGCAGTAATACTTCCAGGAGTTGGTGCATTTCCGTCTGCTATGGAAATGCTCAACAAAAGCGGACTTGTTGAAACTATCAAAGAAGAAGCGACAAAAAAGCCGTTTCTTGGAATTTGTCTTGGTATGCAGTTGATTTTTGACAAAGGCTATGAATTTGAGGAGTGCGGCGGTCTGGGAATGATTTCAGGCTCGGTACGCAAAATGGAGGAAAAAGACCTGATTATACCACATATGGGCTGGAATAAACTTGAAAAACTCAATAACTGCCAGTTGCTTGAAAATATCGGTGATGATGAGTATGTGTATTTTGTACATTCATACAAGGCACACTGCAATGATAAAAATATCTCCGCATACTGCGAATATGGCGGACGTGTTCCCGCACTTGTATATGACGGAAAATTTGTATACGGTGCGCAGTTCCACCCTGAAAAAAGCGGTGAAACAGGTTTGAAAATACTGAAAAATTTCGGAGGTCTCATATGATTATTTTACCTGCTATTGACATTAAAGACGGAAACTGCGTCCGACTTTTCAAAGGTGATTTTTCTACTGTTGAAAAAGTTGCATCTGATTATCTTGAAACTGCAAAAAGCTTTGAAGATGCAGGGGCAGAGTGGATTCACATGGTTGACCTTGACGGTGCAAAAGAAGGCAGACCTGTCAATACAAAAATTTATACTGATGTAGCCGAAAAAACCAGTCTCAAAGTAGAACTTGGCGGAGGAATACGCAGTCTCGAAACTATTCAGGAATACTTGAATATGGGCATTACAAGAGTAATTCTCGGCTCTGTTGCACTCAAAAATCCAAAACTTGTAAGTGATGCTGTTGAGAAGTTCAGCAGTGAGAAAATAGTTGTCGGGATTGACGCAGTTAATGGCATGGTTGCAACAGAGGGCTGGCTTGAATCTTCTGATGTGAATTATATTGAACTTGCTGACAAGATGATTTCAGTAGGAGTTAAATATTTTATCTTTACCGATATTTCCAAAGACGGCACATTATCAGGTGTAAACGTTGAACAGCTTAAAGCACTTTCAGATGCAACAGTCGGACGTGCGAATATTGTTGCAAGCGGTGGAGTTCACACAATGGCTGATATTATTGCTTGTAAGGAAATGGGTCTGTATGGCACAATCTGCGGAAAGTCTATCTATAAAGGAACTTTGAATCTTAAAGAAGCTGTTAAGTATGCATTAAGATAATCAATTTTTGATATATGGAGGGGAATTAATATGAAAAAAATAAAGTATTTAGCTGTATTTTTGGCATACTGCACACTTTTTTCATGCAGTAATACAGATATAAGCAGTATAAGCGATACAGATACAAGCAGTACAGAGAACACAAACAATACTTTTCAGGCACATATTGAAACTTCAGATAATGAAACCGCATTTCATAATGCTTTCCTTGTGATTGAAGACAATGGAGAGAAGTATACACAAGAACTTTATCATAGTCTTTCAGATGCTGTTTATACTGGCGATATTGACGGCGACGGCGATGCAGAAATAATCGTAAATCAGCTTGTAGGTGCAACAGGCGGAGCAGGTTCTTATTATTCATATGTCTTTGATTATGAAAACGGCAATATCACTGAACTTTTTTCCTCCCATATGGACGATATGTTTGATACAGGATTTTCAAGTAAACTGAAAGACAATTCAATTGTTGAATTTTCCAACTCGTTTACAGGTTTTTCAACTGAAATTGATTACTATAGAAATTCCAATCTTTTCAATGATGATGGTACTGTTATTGAGGGAAAAAATGATTATGATTGGGCAATGTTTGACAGTTTTCGTGAGTTTAAGCCTGAAGATATTGACGGCGACGGCATCTATGAAATGTCGTGTCTGCAATTTACAGCTATGAGCAGTCACAGTGAGTATGTCGGAGATGCACAGAGTTATCTGAAATATAACAGTGATAACAAGCAGTTTGAAGTTGTAAAGGCTGATTTTATCCCACATAATGGCAATGAAAATAAACTGGATTTTTCATAATAGGTGATTTGCTATGACGAAAACAATTTTATTTCCGTCAAGCTATTTTTCGGCAAAAGAAGTTGATGAGGATTTACAGAAAGAGTATAACGCAGTAAAAGAAACAGGACTTTTTGATATAATTATTTTCGGATATGACAAGTGGTTTAATGAAGGAAAGCTTGTTTTGAGTTGCATACCTGATTCACCGTGCAGTGCGGTTATGCGTGGCTGGATGATGAAACCTGAACAGTATGCTACATTTTATGATGAGTTACGCAGTAACAATATAAACCTAATCACTACACCCGAAGAATATACTTTGATGCACATTTTCCCGAATGTATACAATATATTCGGAAACGATACGGCAAAAATGGAAGTTTTTCCACTGCACAAACAGATTGATATAGAATCCGTAAAAAAAACTTTTAACAGATTTATGATAAAGGATTTTGTGAAGTCTGTAAAAGGTACTGAATTTCCACGCTTTTTTGACAGTTCAATCACACAGGCAGATTTTGACAAATACATGAAGATATTTTATAAATATCGTGGCGATTTGCTTACAGGTGGTATATGTGTAAAGGAATTTCTTGATTTGAAGTATTATGGTGAGAAAACCAACGAATACAGAGTATTTTACATTAACAATAAAATAGCGTCTGTAAGCAGAAATTCAGGTCAGGCACAATATACAAATCAACCGCCGGCGGAGTTGATTGAAAAATACAGTAATCTTCCAAGCCGTTATTATACTGTTGATTATGCTGAATTATCCGACGGAACGTGGAAAGTTATAGAAGCAGGTGACGGAAGTGTTTCCGGTTTGTCGGAAAATCAGAATATCTATAGTTATTTCAGAATGTTGTTTTATACGTTTGACGAATAAATATAATTTTACAGGGTGAATAAATAATATGCCAAAAATCAAAAAAACAATTGTTTTGATTGTATCAGTTTTGCTTATATGGCTTGCTGTAGGATTTACAGATTATGTTTTAGTCGTCATGGAAAAAACTCCGATATTCTGTATAAAAACTGATACTTATAGCTATAAAGGATTTGGATATTCTTTTGACATTGTACCGCAT